>JAGCIZ010000238.1 GCA_017648235.1 Paludibacteraceae bacterium | reverse complement strand
GTATGACAATTCAGGTAACTTTATTGGCGATAACAAAACCGTTCTCGAAAAAGAAGACGATGCTGCTACTGTAAATATGGGTGGCTCTTGGCGAATGCCAACCAAAGCCGAACAAGATGAACTACGAACTGAATGTACTTGGACATGGACTAGTAACTATAATGGCACAGGTGTAGCAGGAAGAATAGTAACCAGTAAAATCAACGGAAACTCTATCTTCCTTCCTGCTGCTGGCGGTCGCTACGATAGTGATTTGAGCAACGCAGGGTCGAGCGGCGGCTATTGGTCGAGTTCGCTCAATACGGACTATTCGTACTACGCCTACTACCTCTACTTCACTACGGGCCGCGTGGATTGCCGCAGCACCTACCGCTACTTTGGGCAATCCGTGCGTGGTGTAATAGAATAAGAGAAGTTGTTTATAAAAAAGAAGCGGAACTTCGTGAGGGTTCTGCTTCTTTTTTGTGTTGTTTTTTACCACTTTGGCGTAATTCCTACAAAGAACTCGAAGTTGATGCCGGACATAGGGCGTGAGAGCACGGAGAGGTACTCCTCGTCGAAGAGGTTGTTTATCGTGCCTTTGAGCGACAAATCGGCCCAGCGGAAAAGAAAAAGTTTTTCCAATGAAAGGTTGCTCATAAAGTAGGGCGGAAGCTTGCCAGTGAGCGAGAGGTCGTTGCTCGACATGGTGAAGCGTTCGCTATAGTAGCACCACTTGTACGAGAGTGTCCAGCGTCGCCATGAGAGTCGCCCATTGATGGTGGACGAGAGCAGTGGAATGTAGGGCAGTTGCTTACCTACCGATTGGTCGGCCGGTGAGCGTGGCTCGCCTTGGTTGATGGAGGGCGTCCACGAGAAAGTGCCGTTTAGCCCAAGTCGCCAATCTTTGGGGAAAATCAAGTTCAAGTCGGCTTGCAATTCCACACCATAAGCATGCACATCTTTGATATTGTCGGGCGAGAAAAATCCTTTGGTCGTTGGCAACCAAATAATCCAATCGTTGATGTAAGAATCGAACCACGTGGCAGAGCCCGAAAGCGAATAAACATCTTTTTTTCCTACAGCGAACGAAAGTCCGGCATCGTAGGTCCAACCGCTTTCTTGCTTGAGTTCGGGGTTTCCCCCGGGCAAAAAGTAAAGGTCGTTGAGCGTGGGGAAACGGAAGTTGCGTGAAACCGACGCTTTTGCCATCAGATTGCCTTTTTTGGACAATACGCCGTCGATAAAAAATGCAGGAATCACCGGAGTCCAGTTCTTCCCATAAAGTTCTTCGCGCACCACCACCGACATTCCGAGCCGGTCGATTGGTTGCCATTTGACCGATGCACTACCCGAAAGTTCTATGCGTGCTTTTCGGTAACCAACAATGCCTTTGTCGCCGCTTTGGATAATGACGTTTTTGTCGCGGCTCTCCACAAAGTGCTGATGTGCCGAAAGGTTAGCCATAAATAGCCATTTTTTATGCAAATGATATTCTCCCTCAACTTTTCCGTAAATTGTGTGAATTTTACTGCGTGAGCGGGTCATGTGTGCCATTACACCGTTGCCAAGGTCGCGTTTGTAGTCGTAGGCCATCCAAGTGTAGATGTAACCTGCGTTGGCAGAAACTTTCCACGCTTCGGCCAAATGGTCGTAGGAGAAAACACTGCGGAACGTATGTTCACGTTGTCGGTTATCGAAGTCGGTATCGTCGCCGTGGTCAACGGTTAGCATTGGTAGTTCGCGGTTGGAGTAGATGTACCAAGCGTTCAACCCGAAGCGGTCGCCACGTTTGTTGTTGTAATAAACCTCTTGCAAAAGATGCAAATCTTTGAACTCTCCACTTTTGTTTCGCTCTATGGGGTAGTATTGCTCCACGATGTTCATATCATCGTCGTAGACGTTAATCTTTTTGTCGTGGTTGCGGAATTTGTAGTTGTTTTTTGAGGTAGAGAAAACAATTCGTGTAGAAGTTTGCCAATGTTCATTGCCGTATGAGAGTCGGAGAAAATCGTCGAACGTATAAAACGAGCCAATTCCTTGCACGAATTGCAGTCCAAAACCTTCTTGCTCGGCGGGAGAGGTAGAGAGTTTTATGGCTCCTCCGAGTCCGCCTCCCGTTTCGTTTACCGACGACGTTCCGTGAAGTAGCGATGCTTTATCGATAAAATACGACGGAATCATAGAAAAGTCCGTCATTCCAAGCATTGGGTTGTTTATTCGCATTCCGTTCCATGTTACTTGCGTATGCGATGGCGATGTGCCACGAAACGAAACAGTAGAGAGCGTTGCTCGTCCGTAACTTTTTACAAAAATAGGCGTGTTGAAAGTTAAAACATCGGCCATGGAGAGTGCAATGTTTTCTTTCAGTACTACGGAGTCGAGTTTGGTTTGCTGGATGCCAATTTCCTTCAAAGGTCTTTTACCATAAACCGTAACTTCAGGAATTAGGATTTTTTTATGCACATCGTATGTAGTACTATTTTCTTCGGCATTTGCAGAAAATAGCATCAGGAGTAAAATGTATGTCAAATAGCGTTTTTTCATTTCCAACAAAATGCTCCGGGGATAATTCCTACATAAAATTCATCAATGAGTTCGCCATCTTTTGAATAGCGATAAATTTTTCCTTGCTGACAATAATCAATGGCGTCGGCTACGTACACGTCGCCTGTGCGTGGACAAATGGTAAGTCCGTAGTAAATGGTTTCTTGATAGGGCAGAAATGGTTTTATTGGCAGATAATCTGCTGTAACGTCCATCTCCCAAATATCGTTGTTTATCCAATAGATTTTGTCTTTTGTACCGTTGAGTTGCACCTCCGATGGAGCATCGCCAAAAGAGAAACGAAATTGTTGTTCAATTTGAAAAGTTTCGGCATCAATACGGTAAAGCGATGGTGCTTCGTGTCCGTAGGGAGAGCCTTCGTAGCCGCCGTCGGTCACTGTCCAAAGTTTGTTGTTGCAGTCCATTACGAGCGATGTGGGTTGAATGCCAACGGTGAGTTCGTCCACAACTTTGTCTGTTTCGGTATCTATTTTTAGAATACGATTTTGGTACGACCAACAATTTACGAATACGTATTTCCCATATTGTACCATTTGTTCGGTAGATCCGCTTTCGGTGGTCATGTTGGGGCATTCGATGTAGCCCGTTATTTCGTATCGTTTTGGGTTGACAATAAAAATGCGATTGTCCCAAATCTGCGTAATGTAGGCTTTTTCGTCGGAGATGAAATGCATGTAGCGTGGCGAGGTGAGGTTGGTTATTCGCCCAACTTCTTTGAACGTGTTGATGTCGATGGCAAAAACTACGTGCGAATTGTTGACAACGACCCATCCTATCCCATCTCTGATAATCATCGACTGTGCTACATCGCCAAGTTTCATGGCGTTGGCACGATAGAAAATTTCGTTTTCGATGGTTTTTGTTTCGGGGTCGTAGTAAGAAAGTGAGGCGTTGCCGTACTGAAAATTGCCTTCGTTGGTGATGAAAAGTCCTTCGCCACTTGCCGCAAAATCCTCTTCCAAACCGTACTCCCACTCCATACATCCCGCAAGGAAAAATGAAGCGAAGAATACGGAAAGTAATATTTTTATTTTATATGGCATTTACTTGTATTTTTTTTGGAAAAGGTATTTCGGTTTCTTTTTATTCTTTTGTCATACTACAATCAAAAAATCCAAGCACCTCGGTAGAAACTTCGCCAAGCCAACCGCTTTTGGTATTGACGCCAGTTTGAATTTTGATGAAATCGATAAATTTCAAATCAACACTATTGCCTTGTGCATCGATTGCATTAGAAATTTTGAAATAATTTGCATTTGCATCGGCGTTTGCATTTGCATCATTTGTCAAACGATCGATGGAACTAAAGTTGTCTGCATATCCCCAATCATATTCAGGAAGAATCCAGTAGGAGCCATTGCCTGATTTGTCGTAGTTGCGAGCTTCAAGGCAAGTGCCACGAAGTGTGTAAGAATTCTCTTCAATCCACATAGGGTAGTAGAAATCTTGATTGTGATACATTTTAAGGTAATCTATTTCACCGCTATTGCCTTGGTTGTCGGTCCATTGTACCGACATTTGTTTTGCACTTGGTCTATAGTAAGTTATGGCGTAATTCTGAATAGTTGATTCCTTGCCTGTTTCCGAACCACGAAGTTCGTACCAGTTGTCGTTAGGAAGCCCGTCGCCATTTTCGTCTTGCATCACCCACACAATACCCGGTTCCGATGATCCTGAGAATGAGTTACCAAGCACACCAAAGTCATATCCACCAGTATTGTCGATGCTGTGATCGAATCCTACTACGATGTAACCACCAAATCCACCTAGTGAAACCCAATTGTTAGACGAAAGTCGAGCTTCTGCATACGCAATGGATGCTTGTGGCGTGCTTTGATTGCCGTCAAAACCTCCTGTCTTAAGTTCGTTGATGAATTGTCCCGGAGCAGGTGTGTATTCGTAAACTTTATTCCAATTGGCTGATGAGTTTTCTGTTTTCGCACGATAGTTTAAGTCCTCTGGAGAAATTACATTCACCGTAAGCGTTTGCGTGAGTGATTCTTCTTTTTCGCCACGCACAATGTTTGCAGAAACGGTTACTTCGTGTTTCCCAACTTGTGTTAGGTTGCACATCCAAGTTTGTTTCGTTCCTTCTTGAACAGTATTTTCTCCGAGTTTATAGCAAAAAGTAGCATTTTCTAAATTTTGCGTTTCGGTAGGTCCAACTTCAATCACGCGACCAGCTACCAATTGATAGTCAGTTTGCAAAAATTGCCATGAGATAGGTGCAAATTCCACAACCTCTATTTTGATTTCAACTTTGTCTGCTCCGTCTTCATTTTTTGCTTCGAAAACCAATGTATAAATGCCTAGTTCTTTGGCTAAAAATGTATATGACAGTTCACTGCTTACACTTTGGTCGTTTAGTTTCCAATCGTAGGTTGTCGGGATAGAAGTTTTTCTGACCAAAGCATTCAGGGTTATTTTGCCATCTAAGGCTAAAATGAATCCGTTTTCTGCTCCTGCAACCGATACCGTAGGGATTTCGAGTTCTACCACGTCGATGCGAATTTCACGCTTGTCTTCTCCATTTTCGGTTTCAACTTTTATGGTAACGTAAACTTGACCTAACTCTTTGCCACAAAACTCAAGCGTGGGGTCGATGCCAATAATAGAATCGTTGATGCTCCATGTGTAGATAGCATTTTTTGCGTATTCGTAATTAGGAACAATGGTTATTGTTCTCCCAATTTTAGTAGAATAAACTCCCGATTTGTTCTCGAAAGTTATTTTTGGAGGATTGTCAACGGTAATTTCCTCATCGATATTACACGATGAAAAGGCAAGAATAATGGCACTGAATAGAAGTAATTTTTTCATTTTGCAAAGTTAATATTTATTATTTGTCGAAACGCACTGCCACATCGTCGTATGCAAAGTAAGCAGGTATTGTAAGCCCATAGGAGCCGCCCATATCTGCTGATGCGGACATATTGAATTCTACTTTCACAACCTCTCCAAGACTGGATAAATCCCATTTAGCCCAATCGAGAACAGGCGTTAGATTTTGAAAAAGATAGAAATCAACGGAAGAAGTTGGCTCGTCATCATCTTCGTTGGCATAACCATAAGCAGTAATTTTGAACCAGCTATCTTCAGTAGGCTCGGTATAGTTTCCTCCAAAAGAGTTGCCAGCTTCGCTACCCACACCATATAGAATTTGGTTAAGTGTATAGTTTGTGTTGGTTACATACATGTGGTCGATAACACGAGCTACTCCATCTTCAAAGCTAAAGCCTTGCAATTCGTTGGACATCGAATAAAAGTCAACATAACCAAAATGTACGGCAAAGTTATCACCACTATTTCCGCCATTGGTTGGAGTTGTCAGTTGTACGCAAAACCACCCTAAAGCAGCATCGTTTCCGGCATTATCTTTTACATAATCTTCTCCGTAAAATTGTACAATAAGAGAGTTGCGATCGGCATTTGTGTAGCCATACGATTTTGATGAATAATTAGAAATTGCATGTCCTCCCAAAGCATAATTCCAAGAAATGGTATGACAAAGGTTTGTGTTATTTTCATCGCTCCAGTGGTAGTCGGTTGGAGACATCACGTCTTCACCGTAAAGCATTGGGCCACCGTATTGCGGACTATCGATGAGGTCGCTCCAAGTAGAGATTGTTCCTGCTTCCAAGCCGTATTCTTCAAATTTTTTATCTTTATCTTCAAAAGTTAAAATACGAAGTTCGTAAGGAAGTTCTGGCTCTGAACGGCGAAAAGTTACACTATCTACATCAAGAATGTCATATTCTCCGATGGTTTCGCCATTTTTCCAGATAATCATTTGTGCCGAAACACTAATTGCTATTAATGCAAACGCTAAAAATAAAATAGATTTTTTCATGTTGTTTTTTCTTTTTATTATTCTTTAATGAATTTTACAATTTCGGTGCCTATTTGTAGCAAATAAATGCCGTTTGGCAATGTTGCTACCGATAGGGTTAAAGTTTCGTTTTCGGTTTTTTCGTTGACGATGACGTTTCCGTTCAGTGAGAAAATACGAATAACCTCACCTTGTTTGATTCCGTTGATGTGAAGAATCTCTTTAGTTGGGTTGGGGAAAATTGTTACCGAATGGTCGCTCACGTTTTCAAGTTCGACGGTAGAACCATTATCGTCGTAGAATACGATTTGTTTGATGTCGTCGTACAAATTTCTTTCGGCAAGTAATGTTCCGTCGATACCTATAAGCCGGAAGCGTTCGTTTGCTCCGTCTATTTCCCATCTTGCAATGGCACTCACTTTTTCTTTATACTCTTCGCTCGACATGTATTCGATACGCATTGTGTTATCTGCCAATACATTACTCGCGAAAAGTGTCGCAATTGCTACTGTTGAAATAAAATATTTTTTTCTCATATTTATAAAAAATTAAAAGTCGTATCCTGCAACTTTTACACGCAAGGACACGACATGAAAACATTATTATTCCAACGCTTTTTTATTGACGATAAACTTCACTTGGCATTTTTTTTAACCAGCGTTTACCTCTTCAATATGAATTGATAGAAAAAAATAGTTTCGATTTTGCCCGTTATCCTGCGGTTTCAAATCTTTTTTACTGCAGCGAGGTAGGTCTTCTGACTTGTCCCATTTATTGCGCCTTCCCAGCATTTTGCCAGTGGCAGACGGATGCAATAAATCTAAAAAAAGGACTCACAGCAACAGGTATTGTTTTGGATTTTCACCAAATTCCCTTTTCACTCTTTTAGAAAGAAACCCTTCGTTGGAGCTCCTCATTGCGATGGCAAAGGTAGTGAAGATTGCCGGAACTGACAAAGTGAATGGTTGTTTTTTCTCATTACTAAATTTTGT
>JAGCIZ010000237.1 GCA_017648235.1 Paludibacteraceae bacterium | reverse complement strand
GTCTTTTGCCTCGGTTTGAGTGAATTGTCCTGAAATTTCAGAACTACCCCCTGTGATATCTCCGTTAACTCGTCGATAAGAGTAAACAGAATCATCCAAAACAATAGCAATGCATTTTCCAATGTTTTCTTTTGTCAATCGAGCCCAAACTTTGCTTCCTTCTGCATTCATACGCATATGAACTCTTGAAGCTGAAGAGTATTGATCGAAATCTGCATTTGCATCAGTAATTACATCACCTTCAAGTGGAGCACGACCTTCGCGGTTTGTTACTTTTATAGCAACAAGTTCAAAAACTTCTGCCGAATTTTCATCAGCAATACTCTTAACTGTCCATTTCAAAGATAAATCGCGAGGGAAAAGTTCCTTTACTTGTTTTGTTTGAAGGTATGAGTTTACTTTAGCAGTGTCTGTTGCCAAAGCAGCACCTACGGCTGGACCAGGACGAACTTGTCCTCCATCAGAATAGATGTTTAGAACAGCAAAAAGAGGATTTTCTTTTTTGAATTCTTCATAAAGTTCCTCGTTGCTCTTTTCTTCTTCTTTGTTTTCTAAAGTGTCAGCCAAAAGTTCTTCAATGTCATTTGCAGAATCTGAAGTTTTTTCAACTTCTGAAGTCTCTGTTTCTACATCTTCTTCGGTTTTTTCTTCGTTTGTAACATTCATCGATTTTATCAAACCATTGGCATTGATGAACATAGGCATCAATTCAGAAAGCTCGTAAGTTTCCCAAAATTCCAAGTTGGCAGAACCTTGAAGCAGTTTACGTACACGTTCTGGCTCTTTAATACCAGGAAGTTCTACCATGATTCTTCCTTGAGCATCGCCAAGGCGTTGAATGTTTGGTTGAACCACACCAAAACGGTCAATACGGTTACGAATAACGTTGAATGAATTGTCGATAGCAGATTCAACTTCTTGAGCCAAGATATTTACAACCTCTTCGTTTGATGTTGTAAGTTGAATTTTATCTTTCAAATTGAATGTGCTGAAAATAGTAGAAAGTTGAGCATTTGGATCTATTTTTTCAAATTCTTCTTTGAACAAAACCAAAAAACTTTCTTGACTTTTCAATTGGCGTTGTTTTGCTTGTTGCAACGCTTGTTTGAAAATAGGAGAAGAATTATGGTCAGAAAGAACTTCAAGGATGTCGGCAACTGAAACTTCCAACGTTACATTCATACCCCCCTTTAAGTCCAAACCAAGGTTAATCTCTTTTTCGCGACATTGTTTAAGTGTGTAACCTAGCCATACTTTTTGGTGAGAAATGGAGTCCATATACTCAGCATAAGCATCGTTACCTTCTTGTTGAAGGATTTCTTCTGCCTTGTCTGAGTAATAATTAGTTACAGCAGTAAACGATAAATAAAAAATACATACCAATGCTAAAAGCACTGAGAAAAGTTTTACAAATCCTTTGTTTTGCATATCAAATTTTTTTATGTGATTAAAATTAGGGCGCAAATATAGTACTTTTGGAAGAATAGAAAAAATATTGTTGTCAATTATTTCAAAATAAAAAGTACTACCAAATAATGCGTTTTTAGCCGATTTCTCTGCGAAAGAAATTTTATCTTTGTCAAAGTAATTTAGTGATGAAATGAAAGTTCGTATTGAAGAGAGTTGGAAAAAGCAACTAGCGGAAGAATTTGAAAAACCGTATTTTCTTGAGTTAGCAGATTTTGTTCGAAATGAGTATGCTACAAAGCAGATTTTCCCTCCCGCAAAGCTTATTTTTAATGCTTTTGACAGTTGCCCTTTTGATCAAGTGAAGATTGTGATTTTAGGACAAGATCCTTATCATGGCGTTGGTCAGGCTCATGGTCTTTGTTTTTCAGTGAATGATGGAGTGGTAGTTCCCCCTTCTTTACAAAATATATACAAGGAAATTACTTCGGACTTAGGAATTGAAACTTTGCCATCGGGAAATTTGGAACGTTGGGCAAGGCAAGGTGTTTTTTTACTAAATGCCACTCTTACCGTACGAGCTAATACTGCAGGTTCGCACCAAGAAAAAGGTTGGGAGCGTTTTACTGATGAGGCAATTAGAAAATTGTCTGAGGAGCGAGAGAATATAGTGTTTTTGCTTTGGGGAAGTTATGCTCAGCAAAAAGCGGCACTTATTGATTCTTCTAAGCATCTTGTGTTGAAAACAGTACATCCTTCTCCTCTTTCTGCTTATCGTGGTTTTTTTGGATGTAAACATTTTTCTCAGGCTAATGACTATTTGCGTCAAAATGGTTTGAAGGAAATAAATTGGCAATAATTTTTCGCAGAAAAAATAAAATTTTGAAATGAAAAAAGATAAGATACTTTGGGTTGATGATGAAATAGAATTACTTCGTCCGTATATTATTTTTTTAGAGGAGCGAAATTACGAAGTGATTACTGCCGAAAGTGGTCAAGATGCTTTGGATTTTTGCAGAGAGCAACATTTTGACATTATTTTTCTTGATGAAAATATGCCAGGATTGAGTGGATTGGAAACATTACTTCGAATAAAAGAGTTTGATGTCAATGTTCCGATTGTGATGATAACAAAGAGCGAAGAAGAAAATATTATGAATATGGCAATTGGAAATAAAATTGCCGATTATTTGATAAAACCTGTAAATCCTAACCAGATATTACTTACACTGAAGAAGAATATACATAAAAACGATATTATCTCGGAGCAGAAAACGGAAAGTTATCGCTCGGATTTTGCAAAAATAGGAATGCAAATAAACGAGTCACTTACGTTTGAACAATGGACAGATGTTTATAAAAAGTTGGTTTATTGGGATTTGGAACTTTCGGAGACGAATAATGAAATGAGTGATTTACTTTCTATGCAAAAAACGGAGGCGAATAATACATTTTCTAAATTCATAAAAAAGAATTATGTTTCGTGGTTCGAAAATCCAGAGAACAGACCAATTTTATCTCCAGATTTATTTAAGAAAAAGATTTTTCCACTTCTTGATGCAGGAGAAAAAGTGTTTTTCATTTTGATTGATAATTTTAGATTGGATCAGTGGAGGTTGATTCGAGATAAGATTATTACGCCTTATTTTTCTGTCTTGGATGAGGATGTATATTGTAGTAGTCTTCATACGGCTACTCCATATGCGCGAAATGCCATTTTTTCGGGATTGATGCCTG
>JAGCIZ010000236.1 GCA_017648235.1 Paludibacteraceae bacterium | reverse complement strand
AGAGCCGTCGGCATTGAGTTTTATGATGCTCGATGGAGTGTGTTTCTTTTCGTCACTCTGACGATACTGCACTACATAGTCGCAAGAGGATTTTACCCTTTCGGCTATTTCTGAAAAGATGAGTGGTGTTGGCTCGCCACTGATATTGGCAGAGGTAGAAACAATAGGTTTTTTGAACCGTGAGCAGAGCTGACGAGAAAACTCTTCGCTCGTAACACGTACGCCAACACTTTTGTCTTCCGCAAGTAGGTTAGTAGCCAAGTTTTTTGCATTGGGGTAGATAATAGTTAGTGGCTTGTTGCTCACCTCTATAAGGTCCCAAGCAATATCGGGCATTTCGTCTGTGTAGTTTTGTATTCTTCCGGCACAATCTACTAGAACGAGCATCGATTTGGCATCGCTACGTTGCTTTAGTTTGTAAAGTTTTTCTACCGCTTCGGCATTTGTTGCGTCGCAACCCAAACCCCAAACAGTGTCGGTAGGGTAGAGAATTATTCCACCCCTATGTAGCACATCCAAGCAACAAGCAATGTCGGTTTTCAGTTGCTGATTATTTTTTTGTTGCTCGTTTTCGTTCGGTTTCATCCAAAATAATTTTTCGCAAACGAATAGATTTAGGAGTAACTTCTACGTATTCGTCTTCTTTGATGTACTCCAAGGCCTCTTCCAAACTGAAAACAATAGGAGGAATGATTCGTGCTTTGTCATCAGCACCCGATGCTCTCATGTTGGTGAGTTTTTTAGATTTTGTAACATTTACTACCAAGTCACCTTCTTTTGCATTTTCGCCAACTACTTGTCCTGCATAAACCTCTTCTTGTGGAAAAATGAAGAATTTTCCTCTATCCTGCAATTTGTCAATAGCGTAGGCGTAAGCCGTACCGGATTCCATTGCTATGATTGAACCATTGGTTCGACGTTCGATTTCCCCCTTGTAAGGTTGATACTCAAAAAAACGATGAGCCATAACAGCTTCTCCTGCAGATGCAGTAAGTACGTTGTTTCTCAACCCGATGATTCCACGTGAAGGGATCAAAAAGTTTAGAGTTACACGATCTCCTTTTTTGTCCATTCCTGTCATTTCACCTTTGCGATTGGCAATCATTTCAATGATTTTTCCGGAACACTCTTCCGGCAAATTAATAGTCATTTGCTCTATAGGTTCACATTTGATGCCATCAATTTCTTTCAATATAACTTGTGGTTGTCCAACTTGAAGTTCGTATCCTTCGCGTCGCATAGTTTCTATCAGTACCGAAAGGTGTAGAACTCCACGCCCCGAAACACGCCATACGTCTGACGTTTCCGATTTTTCTACGCGCAAAGCCAAGTTCTTGTCTAATTCTTTCATCAAACGCTCATGAATGTGACGTGAGGTAATGAATTTGCCTTCTTTGCCAAAAAACGGAGAGTCGTTATTGGTAAATGTCATGCTCATTGTTGGTTCATCAATAGCAATTGGCTTGAGAGCCTCTTGTGTATTGACGTCAGTAATAGTATCGCCAATGTCAAATTTTTCTATACCTACAATAGCACAAATATCACCCGAAGAAACAGACTCAACAGGAGTACGTCCAAGACCAGTAAATACGTTCAGTCCTTTTATCTTTCCTTTCGCAATTGTTCCATCTTGCTTTAGCAGTGCAACTTCCATATTGTTTTGAAAAACTCCACGATGTACACGTCCAACAGCAATTCTTCCAACATAGGAAGAATAGTCAAGAGAGGTGATTAGCATTTGCGCAGGACCAAGGATAGTTTCTGGATCAGGAATGTATTTTATAATTGCATCGAGCAATGCAGCAATGTTGTCAGTAGGAGTTTTCCAGTCGTCCGACATCCAGTTTTGCTTTGCTGAACCGTAAACGGTAGGAAAATCGAGCTGTTCTTCTGTAGCATCAAGGCTATACATCAAATCGAACACCTCTTCTTGAACCTCGTCAGGTCTACAATTTGGCTTATCCACCTTATTGATTACAACAATGGGTTTTAGACCTAAACGAATAGCTTTTTCGAGTACAAAACGTGTTTGTGGCATTGGACCTTCGAAGGCATCAACTAGGAGCAAAACGCCATCGCACATGTTAAGCACACGTTCAACTTCTCCACCAAAATCGACGTGCCCCGGGGTGTCAATAATGTTGATTTTGTATCCACCATAGTTTATGGATACGTTTTTGGAGAGAATAGTTATACCGCGTTCTCGTTCAAGGTCGTTGTTATCCATTATAAATTCTCCAACAACCTCATTATCTCTAAATAACTTTCCTGCCAAAAGCATTTTATCTACCAAGGTGGTTTTCCCGTGGTCGACGTGAGCTATAATTGCTATATTCTTAATTTTTGTCATCTAAAAAATGTTTCTAAAATAATCCTAAAACATAAGCAATGCCTATACCGAGATAGGTACCAATGGCATAACCTGCCAATCCTATCGCAATTCCGCTTATCAATACTTTTTTATTGCTCATAGCTCCAACAACGGGAGGAATAAATGGAGGTGAACAAAGTAATCCTACAAGCGAAACTGTAAACAAATCTCCATTTATTTTTGCAAATCGAGATATTATCAAATGTAAAAGAACAGCAATTGTCATCACAAATAGCACAAAGAACAATAGTGGCAACGCTTTGAAGTTAATGCTATATATATCAAACTGTGATGCAACAACAATGCTAAATACTAGGATAAAAATCATCCCTAATTCAAAAGTTTTGGGCAAATCTCTGACTTTCTTGAAGAAAGATGCAATGATAGAAAGTGTGGTAATTACTAGAATAATGATAAGCTCATTGAGTTTTCCTGTTATCAACAATGAAAGTCCAGCTGCCACAATTAGAAAACCAAGTGAGAGCAAAAATCCTAGCATTGTGCGAGGAAAAACTTTTCTATTAATCATGTTGCCATAATTTTCAACATCTCTCATTTCTACTCTGTCTGTTGAGATAGTAGAAGTTTTTTGTTCGTCTTTGAAAGGAAGTAGTTTTCGGAAGAATCTATATCCACCACCTACAATGAACATAATTAGAGGGAAAGTTACTAACATCTCAAAGGTATAAACAATGGTAATTACAGTAGGATCGACCTTCAGAGCGCTACCTAGTGCAAAAAAGTTCATTGTTCCTCCAGTGTAAATTCCTGTCATCATTCCAGAAATGTCCGATAGGTTTTCAATTCCTCTATTGCGGAACACAAAAAATGCAACAACTATAGCAACAAGAATAGAAAGTATTCCACCAAAAAGTGCCATGATTGTTTTAGGGAGTGATTTTGTCCAAAGTTTGAAGTCGCAACTAAACAACATCAGCGGAATAGCGAGTGGAACCATAATGTTCATAATCCATGTTTGAACCGTTTGCAGTTGAGCAGTAAGTTCGGGGGTTTCCATCTGCATAAAACCACTTAATGACATAACAATGCCAACGATGTAAGCCAAGATTACCGTTCCCACTTTTTGTATGAATTTGAAATTGTGGAAAATGGAAACGATAATGATTGGAAAAAATAGATAGATTAAAGAAATAATGATAATTTTCATACCTAAAACTTTTTATAAACTATATTTTTTGCTTTCTCTTATAAGTAAAATAGGCATAATCAAGATTCGACGCATCGTCGTGGAATAGTGGTGATTGTTCTTCTATTTCCCATTCTTTTTCGTCGAAGCGAGGAAAAAAAGTATCGCCTTCAAAATCTTGATAGACCCATGTGATGTAAAGTTTGTCGGCAAGAGGTAAGAATTGCTCATATACACTTCCTCCTCCAATAACAAAATATTCTTGAGATGAATCAGCCATTTGCTGTATGGTCTCTATTGACGAAACAACTTCGCAACCATCCAATTGTGAATTCTGTTGCGAAGTTAAAACAATATTGCGCCTATTTGGCAAGGGACGTCTGGGCAAGGAAAGGTATGTTTTTCTACCCATAATTATAGGAGACCCTAAAGTAATTTGCTTAAATCGCTTCAAATCATCAGAAATGTGCCAAAGCAAATCTTGATCTTTGCCAATTACAAAGTTTTGCGACAACGCAACAATGATAGAAAACATACTCGTTTTTTTATTAATCTCTTCGACCTAAGAATATCATTATATAGTAAAGCAACGTTGCTAACGAACTCAATGCGGCCACAACATACGTGTATGCTGCTGAACGTAATGCACTTGCAGCATTATCGTGCAACTCGCCTTTTACCATTCCTGTATCTTCCAACCATGCTAACGCACGACGGCTAGCATCAATTTCTACTGGAAGGGTAACAAAACTAAATAGAGTGGTGGTGGCAAATAAAATAATTCCCGCCAAAAGTAGTTGAGGAAAAGTTTCTATCATAATCATGCCTCCAAGCAATACCCACATCACAAATCTAGAAGAAAAAGATACTATAGGAACTAAAGCAGAACGAAGTTTGACTGGAGCATAAGCTCTATCGTGCTGAACTGCATGACCACACTCGTGAGCTGCTACTGCTGCTGCCATAATGCTGGTACTACTATATACTCCCTCACTCAAATTCACAGTTTTGTTTGTAGGATTATAGTGGTCGGTAAGCATTCCTGGTGTCGACACCACTTTTACATCGGTTATACCATTCTCTGCCAACATTTTTCGAGCAATATCGGCTCCTGTCATTCCGTTAGGAAGTGAAATCTTAGAGAATTTTTTAAACTTACTTTTTAAGTTGGCTTCCACCAAAAAACTCAAAACGGCTATCCCTAAGAATAATATCCAATAAGTTGTCATATTTTTTTACTTTTTGGTTTGTTTCTAAAATTACTTTTGAAGCAAAATAGTTTGCTCTCTATCTGGTCCAACAGAAACAATGGTGATAGGAACTTCCAATTCGTTTTCCAAGAACGAAAGATAGGCATTAAATTCTTCTGGGAATTCGTCTGCTGATTGTACTTTTGTCATGTCCATTTTCCAACCTTCGAGTTCTGCATAGATAGGTTCTATTTTGTCAGTAGCTTCAAAAGGGAATTCGGTTACTTCTTTACCATCAATGCGATAAGCTACACAAGCTTTAATGGTCTCAAAAGTATCTAAAACGTCGCTCTTCATCATTATGAGTTGAGTTACTCCATTTACCATAATAGCATATTTCAATGCTACTAAATCAATCCAACCACAGCGACGGCGACGACCTGTAACCGAACCAAATTCATGTCCTAAATCACAAATCTTTTCTCCTACAGCATCAAAAAGTTCAGTAGGGAAAGGTCCACTTCCTACACGAGTACAGTAAGCCTTGAAAATGCCAAATACTTCACCAATTCTATTTGGAGCTACACCCAAGCCTGTACAAGTGCCAGCACATACAGTATTTGACGATGTAACGAAAGGATAAGAACCAAAATCAATATCAAGCATCGTGCCTTGAGCTCCCTCTGCGAGTACTGATTTTTCTTCTTTCAAAAGCCCATTTATCAAATGTTCGCTATCAATCATACGGAAGTTTTTGAGAAACTCTATTCCTTCCATCCATTCTGATTCAGTCGCTTGAAGATCATATTCAAAATTCATCGAATCCAAAATCTGTCGATGACGAGCAACTGCTTTTTGATATTTTTCTTCAAAGTTTTCTAAAATATCACCTACACGTAGTCCGTTTCTGCTGATTTTATCGGTATATGTAGGACCAATGCCTTTGCCAGTTGTACCTACCTTTGAATCTCCCTTTGCTGCTTCATAGGCAGCATCAAGCAAGCGGTGTGTAGGCAAAATAAGGTGAGCTTTTTTAGAGATATAAAGTCGCTTGGTAATGTCGTGTCCAGACTTTGCTAGCGCTTCTGCTTCGGCGCGGAACAATGCTGGATCTAGCACAACTCCATTGCCAATAATATTGATTTTATCTCCTTGAAAAATTCCTGAAGGAATGGAGCGTAATACGTATTTTTCTCCATTGAATTCTAAAGTATGACCAGCATTTGGTCCACCTTGAAAACGAGCAACAACATCGTAACGAGGCGTGAGTACATCTACAATTTTTCCTTTACCTTCATCGCCCCATTGTAAACCTAAAAGAACATCTACTTTTTGTGTCATTTCTTAATATTTTATATGTTTCTTATTTCTTGTTTTTCTTCTTTCGCGCGCAAGCAGTACACAACCCATAAATCGCGAGCGTATGTTTTTGCGCCTTGAATCCTTTGAATATTTTTCCTCGTATGGTGTTTTGCAATCTTACATCAGTAAACTTGCGCATTGCTCCACATTCCGAGCAAACCAAAAAATGGTGATAATCCGTTACTGAAGCTACTTTGTAGTATTGAGACATGTCATTATCCAACCTATACTTTACAATCAAATTGCATTCCAAAAGAATCAACAAAGTGTTGTAAATAGTTGCATAACATACTCGCTCTTTTCCGTTCATCTGCTGGTACAATTGCTCGGCAGTGAAACAGGATTCTTGTTCGTATGCTGCCTTCAAAACATTGTATCGCGCGATAGTCTTGCTTTTCTTGGTTTCTGTCAAATAAGCCGTCAGTTTTTCTTTTGCTGCTTCAAACGAATTTACCATAATTCACACACAAAAAACCGAGCAAAGTTAATTTTTTTGCTTGATACTGCAAAATTTACACAAACGGAGAAAAGTATCAACTTTCTTTTCTTAATTCTCGCTTTCTACCTCAACATCTATCTCAACTTTCTCTTCTTTTGGCAACATCACAACCTCTATAATATTTTCTTGCTTAAGAAGATTTTTGAGTGTAGTTTGAATAGTTGTACTGTTAATGCCTTTTACAGTTTTCTTATAGTCATTCAAAAGGTCAAAACCATTGAAATAATTGTTATAAAGTGCAGAATAAAGCCACCACTCGTTTTTTTCTACGTTTTCAGAAAAGTTTTTCAATAAAATCTCTTTCACTTTCTGCAAATCATCGGCACGAGGTCCTCTTTCTACAATATCGGTAATTTCTTTATAAACAATAGCCAAAAGTTGTTCTCGTTTCTCTGGATCTGTATCAAATTGGATAGACAACGTAGCTTTATTTATAGGCTCGTTAGCAAGACTAGAAGAAACCCTAACTCCATAACTTCCACCCTCTTTTTCACGAATACTCTCCAAGTATCTCATATCCAAAATGTTTACTATAGCTTTTAGATTCAACAAATTAGTAAGATTAAAATTCATTAAACCATTATACTCTACAAAGTTAGATGCAGTTTTTACCTCCATTTGACATGCATAATGACTTTCTACTTTTCCCTCTGGATAACGAATGTTATGATCAACAAAAGTTTCAAAAGTTTTCTTGGTTTTTAACCCACCTAACCAATAAAGTATTTGTTCTTTGACGTCATTATCACTAGGGTCTATGTTACCAACAAACATAAAAGTAAAATCAGCCGCATTAGCAAATCGTTGTTGGAAAACCTCCATTGATTTTTTCAAATTAATGCTCCTAACAAAACTCTCATCAAAAATTATTGTTCGTGGATGGTATGCATTTCGAATCAAAGAAATACTATCTCTAAAATTGGATTTTGGATTTTTATCTCTGTTGGCAACAGCCGTTTTGTACATATCAACCATTGCGCTGAAAGCCGCATTATCTTTACGTGGTGCAGTAAAACATAAATGAACAAGTTGTAACATTGTTCTAAAATCCTTCACAGAAGAACTTCCTCTCAACTCTTCGCCAAAGGCGTTTATTGAAGGCTGTACTCCAACAATTTTTCCTGCTAACATTTTCTCTAATTCACTAGCAGAGAAGTTCCCTAAACCGCAAAATTCAACCAAATCTTCAGCCACTGCTGCAGAAGGAAGATCTTCCAACTTTTCAACTTTAGATGTTCCTCCTTTACTATAAGCCAGCATCAAAATCTCGTCTTTTTTGAAAGCAGTAGGTTTAATTACTACTTTTATTCCATTGCTCAACGTCCACTCAACAGCGTCCAACTCAGCATTTTTTGACTGCTCTTTTATAGAACCCATTTTTGGCATATTTTCAACCAATGGTCGGTTTAGATTCTCTTCCTGTGGAGCACTGACAATCATTCTATTCACCTTTGCCAACTCATTCAGCACATCTTCTTGAGAAGGAAGAGCAAGATCTTCTTTCTCGGGCGAAGAAAAACTAATTATCAAATTATCTTCTCT
>JAGCIZ010000235.1 GCA_017648235.1 Paludibacteraceae bacterium | reverse complement strand
TCATTATAAAACTATCTTCAAATAAAAGTAATAAAATAGGTTTCACACTATCTCTCAATCGTCCACAACGCTATTTTACATACGTTAGTGATAATGATTTATATATGGAAGGAGAACTAAATAGCGGACAAAAAAACGTAGAAGGTGTTCGCTATAAAACTCGTATAAAAGTTCTCCACGAAGACGGCTTTTTAGAACAAGTAGGGAAAAATCTTAAACTTCAAAAAGCAACAAACGCTTACATCATAATTTCATCGTCAACCAATATGTTGGATAGTGCTTATGAAAAAACTGTTGACGATTTGCTAGCAAATGCAGAAAAAATCCCTTACGAAAAACTTAAGAACAAACACATTGAAGCATATCAAGAAAAATTTAATCGTGTAGAACTTAACCTAGCAGACAACGACAATTCTTTGCCAACAAAACAACGTTTGTCTGATTTCCAACAAAATGACGACCCTGCGCTTGTTGCTCTTTATTTTCAGTACGGACGTTATTTAATGATATCAGGAACAAGAGAGAATACGCTTCCTTTGAATTTACAAGGTTTGTGGGCAAATACAATAAATACACCCTGGAATGGCGACTATCACTTAAACATCAATGTACAGATGAATTATTGGCCGGTAGAAGTTGCCAATCTTTCTGAATTACACATGCCTCTTATTGATTTTGTCAAACGTCTTTCAAAAGAAGGCGAAACTACGGCAAAGAACTTTTACGATGCAAATGGTTGGGTTGCTCACGTAATTTCAAACCCTTGGCTATTCTCAGCTCCAGGCGAAGATGCTCTTTGGGGATCGACCAACACTGGTGGAGCTTGGCTTTGTGCACACCTTTGGGAACATTATGCTTTTACACAAGACAAGGAATACTTGAAAGAAGTTTATCCTGTTATGAAAGGAGCTGCTGAATTTTTCTATTCTAGCATGATTCAAGAAAAAGATAGTGGATGGTTAGTAACAGCACCTTCTACCTCTCCCGAAAATAGCTTCTATCTACCAAATACAAAAACAGCAGTTCAAGTTTGTATGGGTCCAACAATGGACGTGCAAATCATTAGCGAATTGTACAACAACGTAATTGCAGCATCAGAAATTCTAAACATAGATTCTGAATTTTCTGCTAAACTAGACTCGGCTTTACAACAATTTCCTCCTATGCAGATTAGCAAAAACGGTTATTTACAAGAGTGGCTAAAAGATTATGAAGAGGTGGAGCTCACTCACAGACACGTTTCGCATTTATACGGACTATATCCAAGCAATCAAATTTCTGTTGAAAAGACTCCTGATCTTGCCGAAGCAGCAAAAGAGACGCTCAATAGAAGAGGCGATGAAGGAACTGGTTGGTCTCGTGCTTGGAAAATAAACTTTTGGGCTCGTTTGCAAGATGGAGAACGTTCGTACTCTTTGCTGAAAAGTTTGCTAAATCCAGCTATTTCAGAAGAAGTTAAGTATCACAACGGAGGAACTTATCCTAATCTATTTTGTTCTCATCCACCTTTCCAAATTGACGGAAACTTTGGAGGTTGCGCTGGTATTGCAGAAATGCTTATTCAAAGCCAAAACGGATACATAGATATTCTCCCTTCTATTCCACAAATGTGGAACGGGCAAGGTTCATTCAAAGGTTTAAGAGTGCGTGGAGGCGCAACAGTTGATGCTATTTGGGATAAGAATTCATTAACTTTCCATATCACAGCAAATTCAAAAAATAATTTTGTAATAAAAAAACCAAAAGGATACTCGTCTGTTTCTATACACAAAGAAGGAATTTCCTTACCTATAGGAAAAGACGTAGCATTTATTCCTCTACAATTCAAAGAAAAAGAGAAGGTCGTAATTTCGTGTAAAAAATGATTTTAATAGCCGATGCAGGATCAACCAAAACGAGTTGGTGCGCGATAAACAAGAACTCGGAGAAATCCATTCTTCAAACAAAAGGCATCAATCCATATCTTCAGACAAATGAAGATATAGACTCGTTGTTACAAAAAGAACTTTTTCCTTTTCTTGAGGAAAATATCGATCAATTGTTTTTCTACGGTGCCGGCTGTAATACTACTGAGGTAAAAGAGAATCTTCAGGAAACATTCTCCAATACTTTTGGAACAAAAAACGTGGAAATTGAGTCAGATTTATTGGCAGCAGCAAGAAGTTTGTTACAAAATAAAGTTGGTATTGCCTGCATAATTGGAACCGGCTCAAACTCCTGTTTTTACGACGGGAATAAGTGTGTAAAAAATGTTTCTCCACTTGGATATATACTTGGTGATGAAGGCAGTGGTTCTGTTTTAGGCAAACACCTTATTGGTGATTTTCTCAAAAAACAAATTCCTCAAGAACTTTATTCTTCATTTGAAGATAAGTACCAAATCACAACATCAGAGGTGTTATATAAAGTCTACAAACAACCATTTCCAAATCGTTACTTAGCTTCATTTGCACCTTTTTTGCTTGAACATATTGCTGAACCATATGCATACAATTTGGTTTTCGACAACTTTTTGTCATTTTTTGAGCGCAATCTCACTCATTACGACTATAAAAATCATGAAACAAATTTTGTAGGTTCTATCGCATTTCATTTTAGGGACGTACTGGAAGTTGCTGCATACGATTTTGGACTCAACTTAGGAAAAATCACATCTTCTCCATTGGAAGGTTTGATTGATTTTCATTTGAAATGAAAAACCATTCACAACAAATAAAAGAACTTGCTATTGAGGTTGGATTCGATGCTTGTGGGATAACATCGCCCAAACCATTTTTATCCGATAGAAAATTTCTTGATGATTGGATCAAAAACAATTTCCACGGAGAAATGCGTTATATGGAAAACCATCGTGAGAAACGTACTGATATGCAATTGTTGCATGAAGGAACAAAATCAGTTGTTGTGGTTTTAATGAACTATTTCACTAATAAACAGCAATCAAAAGAAGTTCCCTATGTTTCAAAATATGCTTTTGGAAATGATTATCATTACGTTGTTAAAAAACGTCTTCGTCAGCTTCTTGAGCGAATAAAGTCAGAAATCGCAGACTGCGATGGCATTGCTTTTTGTGATTCTGCGCCCATATTTGAGCGACGATTGGCAGAACAAGCTGGACTTGGTTGGATTGGCAAAAACACTCAACTTATCAATCCTCAATTAGGTTCCTTTTGTTTTATTGGAGAACTACTATTAGATATAGAACTTGATTACGATAATCCAATTCCAAATCGTTGCGGAAACTGTGATTTGTGTATAAATAGTTGTCCTTCAAAAGCACTTTTTTCTCCCCACAAAATTAATGCTACACGATGCATATCATATCAGACCATTGAGAAAAAAGGAGAAGTTGATACTGAAATCAAATCACTTTGCAAAAACAACCTTTTTGGATGCGACATTTGTCAAAATGTTTGCCCATGGAATAAAAAAGCTATGCAAAACAATACGCCAGAACTTCAACCTTCAGAAGAGTTTCTAAAAATGACTTTTGAAGACTGGAATAACTTTACGCGAAAAGATTACAATCGATTATTCAAAAACACACCTATAGCTCGTGCTGGGTATCAAAAAATCAGAAACAGGAGAGATGAAATTTTAGGGAAAATAAAAACTCCCAAATCATAACTATTTCAGTTTTTCATATCTTTGTAAAATAAAATAGACATATTTTCAATGAAAAAATCAGAACTCATCTATAAAAATCAAAACTATGCTCTTGTTACAGGTGCAAGTTCAGGAATAGGTTTAATGTATGCCACAGAACTTGCAAGCAAGGGTAAAAAACTTATTTTGGTTAGCAATCAAGAAAAAGAACTTTCGGAAACAGCAGAAAAATTAACTCAACAATATAATGTCGAGGCTATTGCCTTATTCAAAAATCTAGCGACAAACAATGCGGCAGAAGAATTATTTCAGTTTTGTCAAGAAAACAATCTAGTTGTTGACATTCTTATCAATAACGCAGGAGTTTTCTTTTTTAACGAATTTGTCAAAACCGACATTAAACGAATAGATTTGATGCTTTCTTTGCACATTGTTACCGTAACAAAACTCTGCAGATTGTTTGGCGAAGAAATGAAAAAACAACAAAGTGGTTACATCTTGAATATGTCATCAATGAGTGCTTGGATGACAATGCCAGGCATACAAACATACAACGCAACCAAAGCTTACATATTGAATTTCAGTCGTTCACTTTACTACGAAATGAAACCATATAACGTGGGAGTAACAGCCATCTGTCCAGGAGCAATTGACACTGGCTTATACGGATTGAGCGATAATTTGCGCAAATTGGCAGTTGCTATTGGAGTTTCTATGAAACCTCAAAAATTGGTTAAAATAGCTCTAAAAAAAATGCTAAAAAAGAAAAAACAAGTTCTTCCTGGAGCTATTAATCATATTTTTGTACCTATTATCAAGCATTTACCTGATTGGTTTGTGTTACTTGTGATAAAAAATCTTAAACAATTTCAAAAATAAATCGTCATGGGAAAACTAATCATCTTTTCCGCACCATCAGGATCGGGTAAAAGTACTCTAATCAATCATTTATTGTCAAAAGGTTTTGATTTTTCTTTTTCTATCTCAGCAACATCAAGATCCCCAAGAGGAACAGAAAAAAATGGAGTCGAATACTATTTTTTATCCGTTGACGAGTTCAAAAAAAATATAGAAAACAACAATTTCATTGAGTACGAAGAGGTTTATCCAAATTGCTTTTATGGCACACTCAAATCGGAAGTTGACAAAGCTTTAGAAGCCAATAAAACATTACTTTTTGACGTTGATGTAAAAGGTGGAGTCAACATCAAAAATATGTATAAAGAAAAGGCTTTAGCTATTTTCATTCAACCACCATCGGTAGACGAACTAAAAAAACGTCTAATAGAAAGAAATACCGATTCTGCTGAAATGATTGAAAAGCGAGTGGCAAAAGCTGCGTGGGAAATTGAATTCGCTCCACAATTCGATGTTGTAGTCATAAATGATTCGCTTGAAAAAGCAAAAGAAGAGGTTGAATCTGTTGTGAGAAACTTTTTACAACAATGAACATAGTTCTTTTTGGTGGGTCATTCAACCCAATTCACAACGGGCATTTGGCGTTGGCAAGATATATGAGTCAGCAAAATAATGTTGATGAAGTGTGGTTACTGCTCTCCCCTCAAAATCCGCTCAAACATCTGCAAATGGTTAGCAATGAACATCGGATTGAAATGATTCGTATTGCAATAAGAAATGTTCCAAAACTAAAACTATGCGACATTGAACTCTCGCTCCCAAAACCAAATTACACATACGAGACCCTTCGGGTATTGAAAAAAAAGTATCCAGAATATAGTTTTTCTCTACTGATTGGAGAAGATAATCTTGCTATTTTTCAGCAATGGAAAAACTATGAAGAGATTCTAGAAAATCATCAAATTTTTGTTTACCCAAGAAAAAACGAAAAAGAACATTCCTCACTGCTTCAACACAACAACATACGATCTATCAAAGCACCAATTTTTCCAATTTCTTCTACTGAAATCAGAGAAAAAATTGCATCTAACAAAAATATTGCATCAGCCTTACCGACAGGAGTTTACGAATTTATTTTACAACACAAAATTTATTAAAATCGAACACCATTGAATTTTAGCTGTAAAACTATTCTTTTTTTTATCTTTGTTGTTTCTTATTTTGAAATAGAATGAGTAAAGAACGTTTATTAGAAAGCATAAACATTCCTAGCGATTTAAAAAATTTGCAAAAATCTCAACTCCCTCAGTTGTGCGATGAATTGCGACAATTTATTATCGATGAATTATCGCAAAATCCTGGACATTTGGGGTCAAGTTTAGGTGTTGTAGAACTATCAGTCGCTTTGCATTATGTTTTGAATACTCCTCACGATAGAATAGTTTGGGACGTTGGACACCAAGCTTATGCACATAAAATTTTAACCGGCAGACGAAAATTATTTCATACAAACAGACAATTTAAAGGAATTAGCGGATTCCCTTCTCCAAAAGAAAGCGAATATGATTCATTTGGTACCGGACACTCCTCTACCTCTATTTCAGCAGCTCTTGGTATGTCAGTTGCTGCACAATTAAAAGGAGATGTTTCTCGTCAAGTAGTTGCTGTTATTGGAGATGGGTCAATGACCGGAGGATTGGCATTCGAAGGATTAAATAATGCATCTATCAACCCAAACAACCTGCTTATCATACTGAATGACAATGGAATAGCAATAGATCCCATTAAAAGTGGAATTGGAAAATTTTTAAGTAGTATTCATACTTCGTCCACATACAACTCCTTCCGATTTGCCGTTTACAAAGTGCTGAAATGGATGCATCTGATGAATGATGAACGAAAAAATAAAATTATTCGTTTGGGAAATTCACTAAAAGCTTCAAACGTAAACAAAAACAATATTTTTGAAGGGTTAAACATCCGTTACTTTGGACCAATTGATGGCCATGATGTTCAAAGTCTTGTTGCCACATTAAATAAGATAAAACAATTCAAAGGACCGAAGGTTTTACATTGTGTCACTATCAAAGGGAAAGGTTATAAGTCAGCCGAAGATTCGGCTACTATTTGGCATGCTCCCGGGCTATTCAACAAAGAGACTGGCGAACGAATCAAAGAAAATAACGAGAAACAACCTCCACTTTTTCAAGATGTTTTTGGGCATACTTTACTTGAACTAGCCAGGGAAAATGAAAAAATTGTAGGCATAACACCTGCAATGCCTTCTGGTTGTTCTATGAGTTTTATGATGAAAGAAATGCCTCATCGGGTTTTCGACGTAGGAATTGCTGAAGGTCATGCCGTCACATTTTCTGCTGGATTAGCTAAAGAAGGTTTGATTCCTTTTTGCAACATTTATTCTTCATTTATGCAGCGAGCATACGACAACGTTATTCACGATGTAGCTCTGCAAAATCTAAAAGTAATACTTTGTCTTGATAGAGCGGGAATAGTAGGAAGTGATGGAGCAACTCATCAAGGCGAATTTGACATGGCATACTTTCGATGTATCCCCAACCTAACAATAGCTTCTCCGTACAACGAAATTGAGTTAAGAAACTTAATGTTCACCGCATTACATCATGATGGACCTTTTGTTATTAGATATCCTAGAGGCAAAGGTTATCTTGTTGATTGGCAAAAACCAATGACGAATGTTTCTATTGGCAAAGGCCGTTGCCTAAAAGATGGCTCTCAAATTGCAGTTATCTCAATAGGACCGATAGGAAATAAAGTAGCAGCAGCCATTGAAATGTTAGATAATAACCAAAAAGATAAAGTTGCACACTACGACTTACGTTTTGTCAAACCTATTGATTCCGAGTTACTTAATGAAGTCGGAAGAAAATTTTCCCAAATAATAACCATTGAAGATGGCGTAATCAACGGAGGCGTTGGCAGTGAAATATTGGAATTTATGTCAGAAAATAATTATCAAGTACGAGTAAAACGAATGGGTATTCCAGACCAATTTGTTGAACACGGAACTCCAAATGAACTATATGAAATGCTTGGAATTGATACAAAAAGCATTTATAAAAAAATTATAGAAACACTAAAAGATAACACTATATGAGAATCATCATTGCTGGTGCAGGTGCAGTAGGAACACACCTTGCCAAACTTTTGGCAAGAGAGGAGCAAGATATTGTACTATTAGACGAGATAGAAAGTCGTTTAAGCGGATTGGATTCTTACGATTTGATGACAGTTGTGGGAAATCCAACATCATTGCACGACCTAAATAGATGTAGTGTGAGTGATACAGACCTTTTTATTGCTGTAACTCCACAAGAAAGTGTGAACATGACAGCATGTATGTTGGCAAAAAATTTAGGAGCAAAGAAAACTGTTGCTCGTATTGACAACTCCGAATATCTTTTACCCGAAAATAAAGAATTTTTCAAACAACTCGGCGTAAATTCCCTCATTCTTCCTGAAAAATTGGCTGCCAAAGAAATTGTTGATGCTTTACAAATTAGTTGGATTAGAGAAATTCATTCTTTCTGCGACGATGCACTTATTTTGATTGGAATAAAAATCAGAAGTAATGCAAAAATCTTGAACAAATTATTTTCTTCAGGTTTTTTCAACCACAACAAATATCGTATTGTGGCTATTAAACGAGAAACAAAAACGATTATTCCAAATGGTTCGGATTACGTACTAGCAGGAGACGTCGTTTACTTTATTACCACAAAAGAAAATATGGAAGAGGTAAGAGAAGATACTTGCAAAGCCGATTTCCAAATTAAAAATGTACTTTTCATGGGAGGAGGACACATTTCGCAACAAACAATCGATGCTCTGCCTGAAAATGTAAACATTAAAATCATTGAAAAAGACAGAAATAAAGGCATTGCGCTAGCGCAAAAACTAAAAAGAAACGATATTTTAATCATCAATGGAGATGGAACAAATCTTGATTTGCTGAAAGAGGAAGATATTGAAAACATGGATGCCTTTGTTGCCATAACAGACGATTCGGAATCGAATATGCTAGCTTGTTTGACAGCAAAAAGAATGGGAATAAAGAAAACCATTGCAGAAATTGAAAACATTGATTACATCGACATTGCCGACAATTTGGATATAGGTGCTGTTATCAATAAAAAACTCATTGCAGCAAGTTACATTTATCAACTCACTTTGAATGCAACTATCTTAAACCTAACTTGTTTATCATATTCGGATGCGGAGGTTGTTGAATTCATTGCCACAGAAGAGTCTAAAATTATTAATCATAAAATTAAAGAATTACCTCTTCCTAAAGACGTAAACATCGGTGGAATTGTTCGAAATGGAGTTGGTTTTACTGTAAATGGAGACACTCAAATACAAGCAGGAGATCACGTAATTGTCTTTTGTATTGCTAGTAGTGTCCGTAAAATTGATAAGTTTTTTTAACTAATGAACAAAGGTATATTCAACATAAAAGCAGTAATCTTCATGCTTGGGAACTTTCTTTTTATTGAAAGTTTTTTTATAGGTATATCCTCTATAGTAGCCTTTATTTACGACGAATATGATAAATTTCCATTATTCGTTTCGGCTCTAGTTACACTTATTTTTGCTTCATTGTTCTCTATTATAGGAGAAGATCACGACAAAAAAATAAGAAAACGCGAAGGTTATATTATTGTATCTCTTGTATGGGTTATGTTTTCTTTGTTTGGGCTATTGCCTTTTTACATAAGTGGAGGTATTTCTAACCTGACAGATGCTTTTTTTGAAACAATGTCAAGTTTCACTACTACAGGCTCAAGTATTTTAACAAATGTAGAAGATTTTCCTCATGGTCTACTTTTTTGGCGTAGTTTGATGCAATGGTTGGGTGGTTTAGGATTCGTGGTTTTATGTTTAGCTATTATGCCATTTATCGGTGGTGATTTTAACATGTTTTCAGCAGAAACTACAGGTCCTATTCAGGATAAAATGCAGCCACGAATCAGAGAAACAGCTAAAAGACTTTGGGGATTGTATCTTTTTCTAACACTTACAGAATCTTTACTTCTTTGGTTAGAAGGAATGGATTATTTTGATGCAATTTGTCACTCACTAGCAACGCTATCTACTGGAGGAATGTCGACAAAACAGATGAGCATTGCCTATTGGGATTCCCCTTTTATTCACTACACCATAATCCTATTTATGATTATTGGAGGAACAAGCTTTACTCTTTTATATCACTCCTTGGTAAAGCAGAGATTTTACAAATTATTTAAAAATGAAGAATTTAAGTTCTACATTCTGTTCATTTTGCTTGCCACAATAGCTATCACGCTTATTCTATTTTTCATAGTACCAGAATATGGTGCAAAAGAAAAAACAATTCGAGATAGTTTGTTTCATGTAACTGCATTCATTACATCAACAGCTTTTAGCACTACCGATTATACTACTTGGCCTTCTATATCGTGGTTAATCTTTATTCTTTTAATGATTACTGGAAGTTGTTCTGGATCTACCACAGGAGGAATAAAAATTGTACGTTTTATATTGTTGATTAAAAATAGTTTCTATGAATTCAAAAGGAGATTGCATCCTAATGCAATTCTTCCAATAAAAATGAACAATGAATTTGTATCAGAAAAAGTCATCAATAGTTTGTTTGCTTTTTTCACTATTTATATAGCTGCTATATTCTTGAGCATAATTATTTTATCTATTTCAGGAACTTCATTAACTGATTCGTTTAATATTTCTATATCTACAATAAGCAATATTGGCATTGGAGATTATGCTTCTCTACCTACTTTTTCAAAATGGTATTTATCATTTTTAATGCTTGTTGGGCGTTTAGAGTTATTCACTGTTTTATTGCTTTTCTCACCAGCTTTGTGGAAAAAATAAAAGAATTATATACTAATCTATGAATACGGAAAATAAAAAAATAGCAGAAATTGCATTATCGGAAGAAGTTGCAAAGGGAATTTATTCCAATTTGGCTTTTATCGCACACTCATCATCCGAATTTGTTGTTGATTTTGCTCAAATGCTGCCTGGAATGCCAAAACCTACAGTAAAATCACGTATTATTTTAACTGCAGAACACGCAAAACGATTGCTTTTGGCATTACAAGACAACGTAAAGAAATACGAGGCACAATTTGGAACAATTGATTTGGAACAAAACCAAAACCCAATTCCACCATTACCTTTTGGACATGGAGAGGCTTAAAATACAAATAAATGCGAAAGAAAATTTACTTCATAACCGATGCACATTTAGGATCAAAAGTTTTTGAAAATCCTATTGCTCATGAGCAAAAACTTGTGCGATGGCTCGACCAAGTCAAAGCCGATGCCGAGTCAATTTTCATGTTGGGAGATATGTTTGACTTTTGGTTCGAATACAAATGCACAGTTCCTAAAGGTTTCAATCGTTTTTTAGGAAAAATGGCAGAATTAATCGACTCTGGAATTCCTATTCACTTTTTCACCGGAAACCATGACTTGTGGACATTCGGTTATTTGGAAAAAGAAATTGGACTAACTATTCATCGGAAGCCTGAAGTTATGAATCTAAAAGGAAAACGATTTTTTCTTGCTCATGGCGATGGTCTGAACGACAATAGTTTAGGTTTTCGCTTTATTAGAAGTATTTTTCACAACAAAATTTGTCAATGGCTATTTTCAAATCTTTTTCCTTCAACTTTAGGTCTAAAATTTGGTTATGCATGGTCTGAAAGCAATAGAAAGAGACATTTAAGAGAAAACATAGGCTATCTTGGAGAAGAAAAAGAGACCTTAGTTCTATTTGCAAAAAAACACACTTTGGAAAATCCAGATATTGATTTTTACTTATTCGGGCATCGACATATTTTGCTTCATCTTATGCTTAACCGCAATACTCAAATGGCAATTTTAGGCGATTTTATCACAGAATTCTCCTTTGCTTCATTTGATGGAGAAACATTTGAAACTCATTTTTTTGAAAAAGAATAAAAGATATGAATTTACTCTTTGTTTGCCTCGGTAATATATGTCGTAGTCCGGCGGCAGAAGCTGTTTTCAAACATAAACTTGAAGAAAAGAAGTTATCTCAATACTTTTTTGTGGATTCAGCAGGAACTTATGGCGGTCATTCCGGAGAACTAGCAGACAATCGGATGCGTTCTGCCGCTTCAAAAAGAGGTATAACTCTTACGCATAGATCAAGAAAAATAACTTCTTCAGATTTCGAAAAGTTCGATTTGATAGTTGTAATGGACGATTATAACTACGACGATGTTTGTTATTTAGCTCCTACAATCGAAGATAAAAACAAAGTTTGTAAAATGGCAGATTTCCTAAAAAAGTCCGATTTTACCTATATTCCAGATCCGTATTATGAAGGTGCTGAAGGTTTTGAACTTGTGCTAAATCTACTCGAAGAATCATGCGAGACTTTAATTGAACAATTGATAAAGGAACATTCTTTTTAGTTATTACTAGAATCATTACTTTTGCAACGAATAAAAAATATAAAATACAATTATGAAACCAATAGTAAGTATAATAATGGGTAGCACATCGGATCTTCCTATTATGGAAAAGGCTGCAAAACTACTTAATGAATTCCAAATTCCGTTTGAAATCAATGCTCTTTCGGCACACCGCACACCACAAGAGGTTGCCAATTTCGCTGAAAATGCAGCAGAAAATGGCATTAAAGTTATCATTGCTGCAGCTGGTATGGCAGCTCATTTGCCTGGCGTAATTGCTGCATCAACTACAATTCCTGTTATCGGTGTACCTATCAATTGTACACTCAACGGACTTGATGCTCTACTTGCCATCGTACAAATGCCTCCTGGTATTCCTGTTGCAACTGTAGGAATAAATGCTGCTGAAAATGCCGCCATTCTTGCAATTCAGATTCTTGCAAATGCCGATAAGGAGTTGGCTCAAAAATTTACTCAGTACAAAGAAAATCTAAAAAATAAGATTGTTAAAGCAAATGAAGATTTAAGTAAAATTTCTTACGAATTCAAATGCTAGACAACTAATCTTTTTTTTTGATGACTGAGCAAACCGACTTAAACACTATTTATCTCTCACTTGGAAGCAATGTGGGAGATAAATTTTTGAACCTAAAAAATGCTATTGAAGAACTTCAATCAATAGGAAAAATTTGGGCTATTTCTCCCATTTTCGAAACTCAACCTTGGGGATTTTCATCTGATAATATATTCTACAATGC
>JAGCIZ010000234.1 GCA_017648235.1 Paludibacteraceae bacterium | reverse complement strand
TTCGAACAGATAGAAGGATGTTTCCATACCGCCGCCTATTGTAGTGCCAATATAGGGAACAAATTTACCTTTCTGCCAGTACCAGTCAGCTAGAACACCTGTCCAGAATAGCTTGTTGTGGCTTCCGCTTTGAACGCCTTTACTGATAGGAGCAGTTGAGAAATATCCCTCAAATCCCGTTCTGAAATGCTTTGTAAGATGGAGTTTTGCACAGCCGCCGATACCAAATGTGGGGCTGCTGATGTCTTGGTTGTATGGGTTATCGCTTCCGAACTGGTATCCGGAGTGTACCATCATTCCACCTGAGAAACCTTTTATTGCTTTCTTTTCTTGGGCATTGGAGATGGTTGTAACAGAAATTGATAAGATTGTGCAAAGTATAAGTCTGTGAAGTTTCATCGTGCGTTTGGTTTTATTTCTTATGTCCTGGACCTTCCGGGAACCAGCCTTTACGAACACGCTCTCGCTGATGGATCACTTCCAGTATACTCCAGAAAGAAGAGAAGGCAACGACGCCAAGAATTGTCGACCAGATCAGATGACTGACCATTATCGACGCTATGCCGAAGATAATTCCTGCGATTGCAAAGATTATCCAGCTTTTGATGCCAATGTAGTATTCCGCCTTGATTACAAGCGGATGGAATAATCCTATAATAAGGAATGTGGAGAGTCCCACAAGAAGTCCGGTGAAGTTCATAGTTAAATTTTGATTTGTCTGCGTAAAGTTATATGATGGTGAATAAAATCGCAAGTCGGTTGAGATTTTGCTCGCGCGGGGCGCTCCAATTTAGGTTTTGTTATAAGGTTAAAAAATCCTATAAAAGGGATTCTATTACTTTTGGGAAATGTTCGTATTCTAAAAAGTGAACCTTTTGTGCTACATCTTCAGGAGAATCAGTAGGTAAAACCTCGCATTTTGCTTGAAAAATGGTTGTGCCTTCGTCGTAATTCTCGTTTACATAGTGAATGGTAATGCCCGATTCTTTTTCTTTTGCGGCACAAACGGCTCTATGTACGTTGTCGCCATACATTCCCTTACCTCCGTATTTGGGCAACAATGCGGGATGAATGTTTATTATTTTTTGAGGGAAAACTTCTATAATCTCAGCAGGAATTTTTAGTAAAAAACCAGCAAGTATGATTAAGTCAAACTTTTCTTCGCAAAGCATCTTCTGCAACGTACCATTTAACATTTCGCTTTTCGAAAAAACAACACATTTTTCAAGAAGTTTTTCTGCACGTTTAATGACAAATGCGTTGGGATTATTTGTGTAGATTATTGAGGAAAAATTTACACCTTTATTCCGCAAGTACGTAATAATGTTTTCGGCATTGCTGCCCGATCCCGAAGCGAGAATTGCAATTTTTTTCATATCGTTTTACCAGCCAAAAGATTCCTTGTCACACATCCATTTGTCTTGAGCTTTCAGAACTTGCTCTATTACATCTCTACCACAACCTTCTCCTCCTTTTTTGTTAGAAATATAGGCTGAAATCTCTTTAATTTCTGGCGCAGCATCGCAAGGACAAGCTGCAATTCCAACCATTTTCATAACTTCAAAATCGGGGATGTCATCTCCCATAAAAAGGACATCGGAGGGTTGTAAATCGTATTTTTCTAGAAAATCAGCAAACTCGTTTGTTTTAAAACGGGAACCTAAATATATGTCTTTGATACCCAAACTCTCAAAACGAACGCGTATGGCATTTGTTTTTCCGCCAGAAATTATGGCAATAGGAAAACCTTTTAACACTGCTTGATGAATTGCGTATCCGTCTTTGATATTTATCATACGCATTGGTTCTCCATCGGGAAATAATGGAATGGTGTTTGCTGATAGAACCCCGTCTACATCAAAAGCAAACGCCTTTATTTTTGCCATTTTTTCTTTTACGTTCATAAAAAATTTACTTTACCAATTTTTCTAATCTTGATACGCTATCTTCAATGTCTTTGTCAGAAACCTCAAAGTTTTTAAGTTGTCCGGAAAGATATTTTTCATAAGCTGCCATATCGATAAGCCCATGACCAGAAAGGTTGAACAAAATAACTTTTTCTTTTCCTTCCTCCTTCGCTTTAAGAGCTTCTTTTATTGCTGCACAAATTGCGTGGGTTGATTCCGGTGCAGGAATTATACCCTCTGCTTTGGAGAATAAAACGCCTGCTTCAAAAGATTCTAATTGTTTTATATCTAGAGCCTCAATTAAGTTGTCTTTTTTTAGTTGACTCACGATGGTTCCAGCTCCATGGTAACGCAAACCTCCAGCATGAATATCGGCAGGTTCGAAGTCGTGTCCGAGAGTGAACATCGGCATAAGAGGGGTGTAGCCAGATGTGTCTCCAAAATCATACTCAAATCGTCCTTTTGTTAGTTTAGGACACGATGCAGGTTCTGCAGCAATAAAACGAGTAGTTTTTCCTTCGGTTAAGTTGTTTTTTATGAAAGGGAATGTTATTCCGCAAAAGTTAGATCCTCCGCCAAAGCATCCAATAACTACGTCGGGATAGTCGCCAGTCATTTCCAATTGCTTTTCTGCTTCCAAACCAATGATTGTTTGGTGTAAAGCAACGTGGTTTAGGACGCTACCTAATCCATAGCGAGTGTCTGGTTGGTTCAAAGCAACTTCTACTGCTTCGGATATTGCCATTCCTAAACTACCAGAAGTATCTGGGTACAAATTGCGCAAATTTCTTCCTGTTTCTGTTTCGGCACTTGGAGATGCAAACACTTGGGCTCCATATGTTTTCAT
>JAGCIZ010000233.1 GCA_017648235.1 Paludibacteraceae bacterium | reverse complement strand
AGCAAAAGCTCAAAAAAATAAAAAAACAACTGCTTCAGAGCAGTTGCTACAAAGATAAGGATTTTAACAATGCAAACAATTTATGCAACAGTCCATTTGCAACGAACAGGAGAAATAATAGCTCCTTCTTCTTTCAATTGTTTCATGGCTTTGTCCACTTCTTTGCGGTCGATACCGCAAAGTTCTGCAATTTTTCCTGCATTCAAAGGCTCTCCGGCCTCTTTCATTGTTGCTAGTAATTTTTCTTTTACTTCCATAATGTTTTTTTTTTAATAATTATTGTTTCTGATTTTAAATGTAACTTCCATGTAAGAACTCTTTCCCTCGATGTAGTCTTCGTAAAGCACTTCGGCTTCTTTTCCTTTTAGAAGATGACATTTTCCGCACAATTCGCAATTATTCATACACTGCCACTGACTTTGAACAAACTTAAGGCGTTCTTCTTTGGTCGATTGTTTTACGTCGGGTGGTGTCATGCTAAAAAAGGAGAAAAACTATTTTTACACTCCATCAAAGGTATAAATCTTCGTGTTTTTATTTGCAAAAATTAGAGATAAAAAGGAGTAAAAAAGTTTTTTATCTCGGTAGGAAAATTCACTATATATTTTGCTCCCGAGGCAATCAGTTCTTCTTTCGTGCGAAATCCCCATGTGCAGCCAACGGCAATCATTTCTGCAGCAGTGGCTGTTTGCATATCCACATTGGTGTCGCCAAGGTAAAGAATTTGTTGAGGCGCAACGTCTATTTTTTCGGCGATAAGTAATGCGCCTTTGGGGTCGGGTTTTATTGGAACATCGGGGCTGGCACCTCTAACAACAGAAAAACAATATTTTCCGAATAACTCTTTTACCATATGTTGAGTCAATTCGTTCATCTTGTTGGATAGAACGCAAATGTGAATTTCTTTTTCGTTTAGAAATGTGAGTAAATCTTCTATGCCTTGATAAGGTTTGGTGCATTCAACACATTTTTGTTTGTATTCAAGCACCATTTCAGAGTGAAGTTTTTGGATGAAATCGGCACTTCTTTGTTGCTCGGGGATGGAGCGCTCAACCAATTTTTTAATGCCATTACCAACAAAATATTTATACGTCTCAGTGTCGTGTAGAGGCAGGTTGTAGCGCAAAAGTACGGTGTTCATTGCGTTGGCCAAGTCGGCAACCGAATCAACCAATGTTCCATCCAAATCGAAAATTATTGCTCTAATTTCACTTTTCATTTTCTTTGTTCTCCTTCACCTCTTCGTAATCGACGTATTCACCTTCGTTCTTTTCAAATATCTTCTTTTTTCGTTTTGGTGTAAAGGATTGCTCTTGAGAATCTTTTCGTGATTTTCTAGAAAAAAGAGATAGTATCAGTTGCACAACTGCACTGATAACGATAAAAACTACAGAAAGAATCAAAAAAAGTAAGAAAAGCATATTTTAATAAACATTCTGAGCTACACGTTTGACGCTTTGCGTAGCATTCAACGCATAAAAATGAATGCTAGGTACGCCTTTTGCTTTCAACTCCTTAGCCTGCATTGTACACCATTCGACACCCACTTCTACCGACTGCTCTTCTGTGGTGCATTTTTTCATCTCTGTAGCTAACGCTTCTGGAATTTCTATATGAAACATCTTTGGTAAAACGTCTATTTGAGAAGCTTTGCGCAATGGTTTCAATCCTGGAATGATGGGAACAGTAATGCCCATTTCTCTGCATTTTTCTACAAAAGTGAAATACTTTTGATTGTCGAAAAACATTTGAGTGACAAGATATTCTGCGCCTGCATCCACTTTCTTCTTGGCCCAATATAGATCATTTTCTAGCGATGCGGCATCTTCATGCATCTCCGGATAACATGCCATTCCGTAACGAAATGGGAGCACCGAATTCGACATGAGTGAGCCATCTTCAAATACTCCACGATTGAAATCGTTTACTTGTTGCTGCAAATCAACTGCATAAGCATTGCCATTTGGCGTAGGTAGGTAGTATTTTTCTTCAGCCGCTTTGTCGCCACGAAGCAAGAGCAAATCCGTAATTCCTAAAAATTGCAAATCAATAAGCACGTACTCTGTTTCTTCGCGAGTGAAACCCCCACACAGGATATGTGGAACTACCGGAATGTTATATTTATGATGAATGGCTGCAGCCACAGCTACTGTTCCCGGTCGACGTCGACGCGAAACTACTTTCGATGACCCATCGGCGTTCCATGCCCAAACGTGTTCGCTCCTGTGAGTCGTAATGTTGATGTATTTTGGGTCGAACTCGCGCAGTACATCAATAGTGTTCATCACTGAATCCAAACTATTTCCTTTTAGAGGAGGCAAAATCTCGAAAGAGAAAGCCGTTGAAGTTGCCGACCTTATGCTCTCAACAACGCTCATACACCAAAAGATTCGATAGCCAAGCGATAAGAATCTAAGCCAAAACCGCAAATTACGCCTCGGCAAACCTCCGATAAAAACGAGTGATGACGAAATTCTTCACGCTGAAAAACGTTTGAAATATGCACCTCTATTACGGGGGTGGTTATTGCACGAATGGCATCGGCAATAGCAATGGAAGTGTGCGTATATGCTCCTGCGTTTAGCACAATTCCATCGTAAGAAAAACCACATTCCTGAATTTTGTCGATCAGCTCACCCTCAATGTTCGACTGAAAATATTGAAGCTCTACATGAGGATATTTTTCTTTTATCGTAGAAAAATAGTCGTCGAAAGAACTATTTCCATAAACCTCAGGTTCTCTTTTGCCGAGAAGATTTAGATTTGGTCCATTTACAATCAATATTTTCATATCAGTTACCGAATTAAAATTCTGCATTTTTTGGAGTACGAGGGAAAGGTATCACGTCGCGAATGTTTGCCATACCGGTTACGAATAGCAACAAACGTTCAAATCCTAGTCCAAATCCAGAGTGCGGACAGCTACCAAAACGACGAGTATCCAAATACCACCACATGTCTTTCATTGGGATATTTAGTTCGTTGATTCTGGTTAAAAGTTTGTCGTAATCGGCCTCACGCTCCGATCCACCTATGATTTCTCCAATTTGTGGGAACAAAACGTCCATTGCGCGAACGGTTTTTCCATCCTCGTTTTGCTTCATATAGAAGGCTTTTATCTCTTTTGGATAATCGGTCATGATAACAGGACATTTGTAGTATTCTTCGACCAAATAGCGTTCGTGTTCCGAAGCCAAATCCACTCCCCAATATACTGGGAATTCGAATTTTTTGCCGTTTTTCACTGCCTCTTCAAGCACTCTAATGCCTTCGCCATAAGGAATGCGTACAAAATCTTGTTTAAGCACACCTTCGAGGCGAGAAATGAGTTCTTTGTCGAACATATCGTTGAGGAATTGTACGTCGTCTCGACAATTGTCCAAAGCCCATTTTACACAATATTTGATAAATTCCTCTGCGAGGTCCATATTGTCGGTGATGTCGTAGAAGGCAATTTCGGGTTCTATCATCCAAAATTCGGCTAGGTGACGAGGAGTGTTGGAGTTTTCGGCACGGAATGTAGGACCGAAAGTGTAAATTCCTCCCAATCCCATTGCTGCCAAGTCTCCTTCGAGCTGACCAGAAACGGTCAAACTGGCTTGTTTGCCAAAAAAGTCGTCGTCGTAGGTAATGGAGCCATTTTCATCTTTCTTTAGGTCATAAAGATTTTTGGTTGTTACCTGAAACATTTGTCCTGCGCCTTCGCAGTCGGATGCTGTGATTATGGGCGTATGGAAATAGAAAAATCCTTTTTGGTGGAAAAACGTATGAATGGCCATAGCCATGTTATGACGAATGCGAAAAACCGCTCCAAATGTGTTTGTACGAGGACGTAGGTGAGCAATTTCGCGCAAAAATTCCAACGAATGACCTTTCTTTTGCAAAGGATAAGTTTCAGGATTGGCAATGCCATAAACCTCAAGTTCTTTGACCAAAACTTCTACGCTCTGACCTTGACCTTGCGACTGTACCAATGTTCCTTTTGCGCAAATGGCAGCTCCGGTAGTGATTTTCTTGAGCAATTCTTCGTCGAAGTTCTGAACATCGACCACCAACTGAATATTTTTAATGGTAGAACCATCGTTGATAGCAATGAAGTTTACATTT
>JAGCIZ010000232.1 GCA_017648235.1 Paludibacteraceae bacterium | reverse complement strand
TTTGTTTGATGAGTAATTTTTTTAAGTACTCACTCTTTTCATTACTTTTGCAAATCGAATGAAACCAACGATTTTAATTGATAAAGACATTCCATTTATTCAAGGAATTTTAGAACCATATGCTAATGTAGAGTATTTGGTTGCAGCAGATTTTTTGCCTGAGAAAGTGCGAAAAGCAGATGCGCTAGTTATTCGTACGCGAACTAAATGTAATGAAGCATTGCTTGGACAATCAAATGTGAAGTTGATAGTTAGTGCAACTATAGGTTTTGATCATATCGATGTTGATTTTTGTGAAAGAAATGGCATAGAGTGGCATAATACTCCTGGATGTAATGCGAGAAGTGTTGCTCAGTATGTTACTTCTGTTTTGGCGTTTTTAGAACAGAAGGGAAAATGTGATTTAAGAGGGAAAATTTTAGGTATAGTTGGTGTTGGGAATGTTGGTCGAGAGGTGGAAGAAGTTGCTCGATTTTTTGGGATGGAAGTTTTAAGAAATGATCCTCCTCGTGCTAGTTTGGAGAATGGAGAACAATTTGTATCGCTTCAAACTATTGCTTCGGAGGCGGATATTATTACCTTTCATACTCCTTTGACTACGGATGGAGTTTTCCCTACTCGCTATTTGGCAAATGCCGATTTTTTTGCTCAACTTACTAAAAGACCTTACATAATAAATACGGCACGTGGGGGGATTGTTTGTGAAAAGGCATTGAGATCCTCTTTTGAAGAACATCAAATTGCAGGTTTTGTGCTCGATTGTTGGGAAAACGAGCCTAATGTTGATCGTTTTTTGTTGGACAATGCAATTTTGGCGACGCCTCATATTGCAGGTTATTCTGCCGATGGGAAAATGAATTCTACGGAGCAAAGTGTGCGTTTGGTAAGCCGTTTTTTTGATTTTGGTATTAATGATTTTCAACTAAAAGTTCTTTCTTCTCCTCAAAAAGTTTGCTTCACTCGTGAAAATTTGAGTGAGATATGTTTGAGGAATTACGATGTGGAGCAGGATTCGATAAAACTAAAAACTAATCCTGAACTTTTCGAGAACTTTAGATCTAATTATCCAGAAAGAAGAGAAATTATTTTGCGAAGTGAATAAAATTTATTCTTCTGCTTTGAGAATTTTGATATTTGTTTTCCGTTCTATTCACTATCTTTGTAGAAAAAGTAAATGCAATGAAAAAACAGTTTATCCCTCTATTGGTTTTGTATGAGATATTCATCTTTTTCCCTGTCTTTTTGTGCTTAACGATTCTAACAGCATTAGCTACTATTTTTGTTGCTTTTGTTTTTGGAGATGTGCGTTGGGGTTATCTCCCTGCGCGTTTGTGGTCAAAAGCGGCTTGCTGTTTGTCTTTTGTACGCGTTGAGGTAAGGGGTGAAGAAAATTATGATAGAAACAGTTCGTATGTTTTTGTTGCAAATCATCAAAGTATTTTTGACGTTTTCTTGATTTATGGTTGGCTCGATAGTCAGTTTAAGTGGATAATGAAAAAGGAGATTCGTAAGATTCCTTTTGTCGGTCGAGCTTGTGAAGCTGCAGGGCATATTTATATTGACAGATCAAATTCTAAATCTGCCTATAGGAGCATTGAACTTGTAAAAAAGAAATTGGTGAATGGCGTTTCTGTAGCAATATTCCCTGAAGGTAGTCGGACTAAGAATGGAAGTGTTGGAAAATTCAAGCGTGGAGCTTTTGTGTTGGCTAGTGATTTGTCGTTGCCTATTGTTCCTATTACAATATCAGGAGCTTACGAGGTTCTTAAAAAAGGTACTTTTTTGATTATTCCAGGAAAAATAAAAATGACTATCCACAAACCTTTAGAAACCAAAGATTTGACTCAAGGAGATGTCAAAGAGTTAATGTCAAATTGTTATGAAACAATCAAAAATGATTTGTAAAAGATTATTTGCTAGTTTGTTGAT
>JAGCIZ010000231.1 GCA_017648235.1 Paludibacteraceae bacterium | reverse complement strand
CGCCACCAAAAGGCTTGTTGGCACACTATAACCCAACAAATAATGGCATATAGGGAAACCAAAAACAAATGGCAACAAGAAAGTAAATACGCCAAACAACAAGCTTTTTCCTTTGTTGGCATTGAACTCTTTTATGTCTAGTTCCAAACCTGCTAGAAACACAATGTAAAGCACTCCCACTTTTCCCAAGAGTTCAAAACTCCTATCATAAGCAAGCAAATTGAAACCATGAGGACCAACAAGCACTCCGGCTAAAATGAGTCCTATGATGTAATGAAGCTTTATTTTACGAAAAAGTAATGGCGAAAACAAAATAATGAGCAACACCAAAAGAAAAACCATTATCGGATCTTCAAATGGTAGATGAAAAAAGTTTTTGATATTGCTCAAAATATTCGATTCGCTCATTTTTCTTCTTCATTTAAGCATTGAGTGCTTGTTCTATGTCGGCAATGATGTCTTCAGCATTTTCAATCCCAACAGAGAAACGAATCAAATCAGGTTTCACTCCTGCTGCAATCAACTGCTCATCACTCAACTGACGATGCGTATGCGAAGCCGGATGAAGCACACAAGTACGTGCATCGGCCACGTGAGTAGCTATACAGCAAAGTTTTAGGTTATCCATAAATCTTGTTGCAACATCTCTACCTCCTTTCAACCCAAAAGTCACCACACCGCACGATTGTCCGTTAGTAAATTGTTTTTGAGCCAACTCATAGTATTTATTCGATGGAAGACCACTATAATTTACCCAAGCCACCTTTTCATTTTTTTCTAAATATTCGGCTACTTTTTGTGCATTTTCGCAATGACGAGGCACACGCAAATGTAAAGTTTCTAAACCGATATTAAGTAAAAATGCATTGTGAGGCGATGGAATTGAGCCTAAATCTCTCATCAACTGAGCTGTAGCTTTAGTAATGTATGCACCTTTACCAAATGCGCTACTATAGGCCAAGCCATGATAAGATTCATCTGGTTCTGTCAATCCTTTGAACTTGTCATGATGCTTTTCCCAATCAAAGTTGCCCGAATCGACAATACATCCACCAACCGACGTTGCATGTCCATCCATATACTTCGTAGTAGAATGAATCACAATATCAGCTCCAAACTCAAATGGACGACAATTGATAGGAGTAGCAAACGTATTATCAATAATAAGAGGAACACCATTTTTATGCGCAATACGAGCAAATTTCTCAATATCAAGCACATTGAGTACTGGATTTGCTATTGTTTCTCCAAACAATGCTTTTGTGTTTGAGCGAAATGCTTTTTGTATCTCTTCTTCACTTGCATCAGGATCTACAAACGTACACTCTATACCAAGTTTCTTCATTGTTACGGCAAACAAGTTGAATGTTCCACCATAAATGGTTGAAGATGACACAAAATGATCGCCTGCCTCGCAGATATTGAATATAGAGTAGAACGAAGCTGCTTGACCTGAAGAGGTAAGCATAGCAGCCACTCCACCTTCTAGTTCTGCAATTTTTTTAGCAACTACATCGTTTGTTGGATTTTGCAAACGAGTATAAAAATACCCCTCTGCCTTCAAATCGAACAAATCTGCCATTTGCTCACTCGTTTCGTATTTAAAGGTTGTGCTCTGGTAAATAGGAACAACGCGTGGTTCTCCTTTTTTAGGTTCATAACCTGCTTGAACACATAATGTTTCTGGTTTTCTTTTCATCAGAAAAAAATATTTTTTTACAGTTCGTTTTATTTCGCCACGTTACGTTTTTTGGCAAATTCGATAATATCTTTCACATAACCAAAAGCCATGCCAACTACAGTGTCGGCTGCACCATAATAAACGGCAACACGCTCGCCATCGCAAAGAGCAGCACATGGGAACACCACGTTAGGCACGTCGCCAGCTAATTCGTATGGAGCTGCTGGAGCCAACAAATAATCTTGCGTACGATAAAGCACTTTTTCAGGATTATCTTTATCCAACACCACTGCACCCATCGAATAGCGGAATCCGTTGCAAGTGTTGATAACGCCATGATAGAACATCAACCAACCTTCGTCGGTTTTGATAGGCACACTACCCGCACCAATTTTTGTACATTGCCAAGCACTTTGCTCAAATGGAGTAACTTTCATCAAGCAACGATGCTCTCCCCAATATTTCATATCTGGTGAATAACTCACATAAATATCACCAAATGGAGTATGACCATTGTCGCTCGGACGGCTCAACATTGCATATTTTCCATTGATTTTTTCTGGGAAAAGCACACCCTTTCTATTGAATGGAAGAAATGCATTTTCGCATTGGAAAAACTCTTTGAAATCGAACGTATCAGCAATACCAATAGTAGGTCCGTGATAGCCATTGCACCAAGTAATCCAGTAGCGGTCCTCGATCCAAGTTACAAGAGGGTCGTATT
>JAGCIZ010000230.1 GCA_017648235.1 Paludibacteraceae bacterium | reverse complement strand
CCTTATGTTGTTCGTGTGGTTTCTGATATTTTGGAATCGAACGGATCGTCGTCTATGGCTACAGTTTGTGCTGGATGTTTGGCTTTGATGGATGCTGGTGTGCAAATCAAAAAACCAGTTTCGGGTATTGCTATGGGACTTATCTCTGAAAACAAAGGAACAAACTACGCTGTTCTTTCTGATATTCTTGGAGACGAAGATCACCTTGGTGATATGGACTTTAAGGTTACTGGAACTGAAGATGGTATCACAGCAACTCAAATGGACATCAAAGTGGACGGACTTTCTTACGAAATTCTTGAAAATGCGCTTAATCAAGCTCGTGAAGGTCGTTTGCATATTTTAGGAAAAATCAAGGAAGAGTTGGATGGACCTCGTCCAGAACTTAAACCTCACGCTCCACGTATCGAAGTGCTTGAAGTACCAAAAGAATTTATTGGAGCTTTGATTGGTCCTGGTGGAAAGATTATTCAAGCAATGCAAGCAGAAACAGGCACAGTAATCTCTATTGAGGAAGTTGGTGAAATAGGTCGTGTAGAAATTGCTGCTTCGAATCGCGATAGCATCAATGCTGCTATTGCTCGCGTAAAATCTATTGTTGCTCTTCCTGAAGTGAACGAAACTTATACTGCAAAGGTTAAAGCACTTATGCCTTACGGAGCTTTTGTAGAGTTTATGCCAGGTAAAGAAGGTCTTTTGCATATTTCGGAAATTGACTGGAAACACTACGACACAATGGAAGACACTGGTTTGAAGGAAAACGACGAAGTAGTGGTGAAACTTTTGGATATTGACGAAAAAACAGGCAAGTTCAAACTTTCTGCTCGTGTGTTGAAAGAAAAACCTGAGGATTACGTAGAACCTGCTCCACGTGAACGTCGTCCACGTCCTAATGGAGGAAACAACAATCGCCGTCCACGTCCAAATAACAATAAGGAGTAAGGACTGCTTTAATAAAAATAAAAAAGGAATCTCAAATAGAGGTTCCTTTTTTATTGTGTTTTTTTGTTTAACTAATCAGATACTGATGTTCTTTTCTTGATATTCTTGTTTTTGCCAATAAAAACTTCTTCGTTTGTAACCAAACAAAAAGAGCGAGAAAAACATGTTCTCTCACTCTTTATAAAAATGTTATCAATGTTTTTTATCCTTTGATAGCAGCTACGCCTGGAAGAACTTTTCCTTCGATAGCTTCGAGCAATGCACCACCACCAGTAGAGATGTATGATACTTGGTCAGCCATGCCAAACTTGTTGATGCAAGCAACAGAGTCGCCACCACCAATAAGAGAGAATGCTCCATCTGCAGTTGCTTTAGCAATAGCATCGGCAATAGCACGAGAACCAGCAGTAAAGTTGTCGAATTCGAACACGCCAGCAGGACCATTCCACAAAATAGTTTTAGCACCTTCGATAGCTGCAGCAAATGATTTTTGAGTTGCAGGACCAGCATCCAAACCTTCCCAACCTTCTGGAATAGCGTTAGCAGGAACAACTTGAGTGTTAGCGTCGTTGCTGAAGTCGTCAGCTGCAACGCAGTCAGTTCCCAATACCAAGTTTACGCCTTTAGCTTTAGCTTGTTCGATGATGTCCAAGGCTAGTTGCAATTTATCATCTTCGCAGATAGATTTGCCAATTTCGCCACCTTGAGCTTTAGCAAATGTATAAGTCATACCACCGCAGAGGATTAGGTTGTCTACCTTGTCCATTAAGTTTTCGATGATCCCGATTTTTGTGGAAACTTTAGAACCGCCCATGATAGCAGTGAAAGGACGTTTGATGTTGCTCAAAATGTTGTCAACAGCTTGTACTTCTTTTTCCATCAAGTAGCCCAACATTTTATTGTCAGCATCGAAGTAGTCAGCGATAACAGCAGTAGAAGCGTGTTTGCGGTGAGCAGTACCAAATGCGTCGTTTACGTAGCAGTCAGCATAAGAAGCCAAAGTTTTAGCAAATTCTTTTTGAGAAGCTTTCATGGCTTTTTTAGCATCTTCGTAAGCAGGATCTTCTTTGTCGATACCTACAGGTTTTCCTTCTTCTTCGCCATAGAAACGCAAGTTTTCTAGCAACAAAGCTTCGCCTGGTTGCAATGCAGCAGCAGCGTCAGTAGCTTTAGCGCAGTCTTCAGCAAAAGTTACTTTTGTGCCCAATTTTTCAGCAACGGCGTCAACAATTTGACTCAACGAGAATTTAGCATTTACTTTTCCTTTAGGTTTGCCCATATGGCTCATAATGATTACGCTACCACCGTCAGCAAGAATCTTTTTTAGAGTAGGTAAAGCTCCACGGATACGAGTATCGTCGGTGATTTTTCCGTTTTCGTCCAATGGAACGTTGAAGTCAACGCGAACGATTGCTTTTTTACCAGCAAAATTAAATTTATCAATTGTCATCATAATAGTATGAATTAAGGTTGTGTAATCGAAAGTTTATTTTTCAAACAATTTTCCAAAATCTTCCATCGAAATAGATTCTTTTTTTAATGAAACAGCATTTTTTACCACTTCGAGCAATTTGTCTTCCATTGCTTGGCGAGCAAGATTTTCAACAGATTCTTGTTTTTTGAGCATTTCGCTTGCATAGTTGTCCAAAATGTCTTCAGGGATATTCATCATTCCGTATTGAGCAAATTGGCTACGAGTAACTTTTTTAGCTTGTTCGAGCAAATCGTTTTGTTCAACTTTTATTTCGTTTTCTTTTACCAATTTGTCAGAAATTACTTGCCATTTCAATTCTTCTAACATTTTAGGGAAATCTTTTTCAAGGGTTTCTTCTGTCATTTTGTCGTTAGTAGCCAAAAGCCAACGTTTGAGGAATGCTTCTGGGAAAGCAATTTCTCCTGCTTGTTCAAGCAATGCTTGTTTGCTGTCCAATGCAAATTTGTAATCGCTATTAACTTTTAGCGAAGCTTTGATTTCTTCTTCAATTTTTGCACAGAATTCTTCTTCGGATTTTACTGCATTTTCGCCATATACTTTGTCAAACAAATCTTGGTTAAGTTCTGCTTCAAAGTAGCGAGTGATAGTGTTGATAGTGAATTCAAATTCCGAAGTCAAATCTTTTGCTTTTTCTTTGTCTATTTTAAGCAATGCTGCAATTTCAGTTTCGTTGCCTTTGTATGCTTTGTTTGGTGAGAATTTTACAACATCACCTTTTTTAGCACCGATAAAGAGTTTCTTTTGAGTAGCAGATTTCATGTGTTGTGCACTTACAACAACTTCTTTTGCTTCAATGTCGCCACCAACTTCTTTGATGTCGCCACGCAAAACATCTTTTTCTTCTACTTCGTCTTGTTGCTCGTACTTGCCAAATCGGCTTTTGTATGATTGAATTTGGTTTTCTATCATTTTTTCGTCAGCCGAAATTTCGTACTCTTTTAGTTTGATTTTCTTATCGAGAACAATATTGATTTCAGGAGCAATGGCGATGTCGAAAACGAATTCAAAATCTTCGTCGGTATCAAAATTAACAGGTTTTTGTTCTGTTTCGTTTGGCAATGGTTCGCCTAAAACTGGCAAATTGTTTTCACGAATATAGCCAAATAAAGCATCGGAAAGAGTTTTGTTAACCTCTTCGGCCAAAACAGCTTTGCCGTACATTTTTTTTACCAAGCCCACTGGAACCATTCCTGGTCGGAAGCCTGGAACGTTTGCCTTGCGGCGGTAGTCTTTAAGAGTTTTTTCTACCTTTTCGGCATAGTCTGCCTTAGCAATTTCCACTGTCAAAACAGCGTTTACAGCATCTACATCTTTACGTGTGATTTTCATACTTTTTCTAAAATAAAAAACGAAACGCAAAAGTAGTGTTTTTTTATAAATTGACAAAATCAAGAATGTTCTGAAATTTAATTGTTTGGCAATTTTTTGTTGGGTAGATGTTTTGTCGGCTTTTTGTATTATTTTTGCCTTTTGAATAACAAGGAAAATTGTCCGATGTCAGTGCTTATGTCTGTAGTTACACCTGTGTATAAGGCAGAAACCATTGTTTCTGAACTGTCTCGTCGTGTTGTTGAGAGTGTTTCTGGAATTACAAACAACTTTGAAGTTATTTTTGTTTCTGATGGCTCGCCAGATGACTCGTGGGGTGAAATCTGTAAAGTGTGTGGTTCTGACAATCGATTGAAAGGACTAAAACTCACTAGAAATTTTGGACAAGATTATGCTATTGCAGCGGGACTTTCAGAGGCAAAAGGAGATTGGGTGGTGGTGATGGATTGCGATTTGCAAGATAACCCGAAAGATATACCATCTCTCTATGCAAAAGCACTTGAAGGATACGATGTGGTGTTTGCGTTGAGGACGGAACGTAAGGATGGATTCTTCAAAAAACTTTCGTCGAAGGTCTTTTATGCTGTGTTTAATTACTTGACTGATACCAAACAAGATAGTAGAATTGGTAATTTTGGCATTTTTCACTCAAAGGTGATTCGTTGTGTTGAGCAGATGCATGATTCGGTGCGTAACTTTACAACTATGATTCATTGGACGGGATTTGAAATTGGCTATGTGAGTGTTTCAAGAGATGAACGTTTTGATGGAAAGTCTTCTTACTCTCTGGCAAAACTTTTTGCATATTCCAAGGATATTATAGTGGCTTTTTCTAACAAACCGCTGACGCTTATGGTGAAGTTTGGTTTTTTGCTCTCGTTTTTTTCGTTCTTGGTGGGCATTTACTACTTTGTGCAATATGCAAAAGGCGTTACCGATGTTGTTGGGTACACTTCGTTGATTGTGTCGCTTTGGTTTCTTTCGGGACTGATTATAATGTTTATGGGCGTACTTGGACTTTATTTGAGTAAGACGTTTGATAACACCAAACATCGTCCTCACTTTGTGATAGGCGAAAAAGTGAATTTTTGATTTGAATATTGATTCCTTAATTTGATTATGAAAATAAGATATTTTTTAACACTTCCTTTCTTTTTGATTATAGTTATACTGATTGTTTTTAAAGTTTCTAAAGATTATAGAGACTATAAAGATAAAAGTAGAAAAAGTGTCAATTGTGAAATCCCAATTCTCATAGTAGAGGAAATTAGTAATGATCCATTTTTCTGTGACTCGACAGAGGTTGTGTGTACAGGAGATGTTTATGATGTTACAACTTATTCTGCAAGAATAGTTGCGAAGTCATATCGAATATTAGAATTAGCAGAGGAAAGTGTTATTGGTGTTCAGATTTCTTCGAATATTGCTGATCTACAGGAACATAGTAATGTTGAGGTTTTTGTGGCAAATGATATAGTAGGAAATGAGTTCTCTTTAGAAATTAAAGGATTAGAAAGGAATTCAACGTATTATTACTGCGCTTTTGTTTTTTCAGATGGTGTTTATTATTATGGAATGATACGCGATTTTAAAACGGAGACAGGCTGCAGGTTCGATGTTTGTTTGAATGATTCTGGTTGTGGAGAAATGAATAAAGTTTATAAATATTATGCCTTGGGATCGAAAGTTAAGTTAACTGCAACACCAAAAAAGGGTTGTTATTTTGTAGGTTGGAGTGATTGCGAGAGCAAGGAGCTTACTCGTTGGGTAGATGTGAACTCGGATACAACTATAACTGCTACTTTTTATAAAAAGCCATATTTGCATGTAGAATCGAATCTAAGTTCTTATGGAAAAGTAACAAATTGTTCGGGTTATTATGAAGTAGGTGATGAAGTTGAATTCGAAGCTACTCCCTTAGATAAGTTGTTCAGATTTGTTGGTTGGAGTGACGGAAATAAAGATAATCCTCGTATGGTGAAGGTGAACACGGACATTTCTTATATAGCTATATTTGAGATTCCAATAGTAGCTTCAGGTGCTGAAAATGGTTATTCATATGTTGATTTGGGATTGAGTGTGGATTGGGCAATATGTAATGTAGGGGCTTATTCTCCAGAGAAATATGGCGATTATTTTGCATGGGGAGAGACTTCTGTAAAGGATGTTTATAGTTTGAATACTTATAAATGGTGTAAGAAAAGTATATCTTCTATGACTAAATATTGCAAAAATCCATCGTATGGAATTGTAGATAATAAAGATGTTCTTGATTTAGAAGATGATGCTGCTCGTGTGAATATGGGTGGTAAATGGAGAATGCCTACGAAGGAAGAACAAGATGAATTGAGAAATAAATGTACTTTCAAATGGGTAGAAAATTTTAATGGGACTGGTGTCGCTGGTGACGTTGTGATTGGCCCAAATGGGAATGTTATATTTCTTCCGGCTGCTGGCTATAAGGTTGAAAGTGCTTTGCGCCAAGAAGGGAAGCATGGTTTATACTGGTTAGGTTCGCTCTATTCTTATTTTTCCGATGGGGCAGATGGTCTTTTCTTTGATTATGGCAGTCTCTATTGGGATAGTAATTATCGCTGTTATGGACAGCCTGTGCGTGGAGTTGTGCCTTAGTTTACTTTCTTAAATGAATTCTCACCCTGACTATAATATTATTAAATCTTTTTACCGCACTCGTTACAACCAGTGGGGTTGTTCTCCTAAATCACTAGGTTGGGATAAAGGAAATCAGTCAGTGCGTTTTGACGTGCTTACTTCTCACTATAGTTTTGAAAAGAAAACAGTGTTGGATATTGGGTGTGGATTTGGTGACCTTATAAATGTTTTGGAGAAAAAAGCATCCTGTTTTGAATATACGGGAATAGACTTGTCTGATGATTTTGTGCGGCGAGCAACTCAACTTCATCCTGATTGTGAGTTTTTTCAACAAGATATTTTGTCTTTTGCTCCGCAAAAAATGTTTGATTATGCAATTGCTTCTGGTACGTTTAACCTGAAATTGCAAGGTGTAGATCAATATGAATTTATTGAAGAGGTAATAAAAAAAACTTTGCAACTTTGTACTGATGGTTTTGCTTTTGATTTCCTTTCGGATAAGGTAGATTACAGAAAAGAAGAAACTTTTCATTATTCTCCAGAAAGAATACTTTCCATTGCATATAAATACTCTCGCAATGTGATGTTGCGTAATGATTATATGCCTTTTGAATTTTCGCTCTTTTTGTCAAAAGATGATAGTTTTGAAAAACACGATACGTTGTTTTGTAAATATAAAAACGAACAAAATTTATAAGATATAATGCTAAAACTTGCCATTATAGGAGCTGGGTATTTGCAACTTCCTTTGGTGAAGAAAGCTAAAACTTTAGGCATAGAAACGCATTGTTTTTCTTGGGAAGAAGGAGCTGTTTGCCGTGCAGAAGCCGACTATTTTTATCCAATATCAATTACAGAAAAGGAACGAATTTTATCCATTTGTGAAGAAATAGGAATAAATGGTGTTCTTACTATTGCATCGGATTTGGCGGTTGTAACGGTTAACTACATTGCTCGGATAATGTCACTTGTTGGAAATTCAATGGAATGTGCTCGTGTGGCAACTAATAAATTTGAGATGAGGCAGCGATTTGATTCTTTTGGTGTTGCATCTCCTAAATATTGTCTTTTTAGAAATTTAGAAAGTTTGCCTGTTGACGTGCGATTTCCTCTAATAGTTAAGCCTATCGATCGTTCTGGAAGTTTGGGTGTGGCTAAAGTGGATTGTGTGCAGGAATTACTCTCTGCTGCGCAAAATGCTCATATATATTCTTTTTCAATGGAGGTAATAGTAGAAGAGTTTATTGAGGGGCGAGAGATTAGTGTTGAGTGTATTTCTTACCAAGGGAAACACTACTTATTGGCCATTACCGATAAAATCACGACGTCTGCGCCCTATTTTGTAGAGATAGCTCATCATCAACCAGCAGAAATCTCTGCGAAATTACAACATAAAATAGAGAAACTTACATTTGCAGCGTTGGATGCCTTACAGATAGAAAATGGGGCTTCTCATACCGAGATAAAAATTACAGCAGAAGAAAACCTTTTTGTAATTGAAGTAGGTGCTAGAATGGGAGGAGATTTTATCGGTTCTCATTTGGTGCAGTTATCTACTGGATACGATTTCCTTCAAGGAGTGATAGATGTTTCTCTTGGGAAATTTTCTTCTCCTGACGTTACAAATTTCAAAAACAACTCTGCGGGGGTTTGTTTTCTTTCTGAGGAGAGTCTTTATTTGAAGCCAATTATCAAGAATTGGAAGAAATATCCAGAGATAGTGGAAATAAAACTTTTGAATGAAAATATATCACCTCTTCGTTCGAGTTCTGATAGAAGTGGGTATTTGATTTATAAGGGTGAATTTTCGCCTTTTATGAAAAGCAAGGAAAAGGAAAAATAGTTTACTTTTGTGCATTAGAGATTTTAGAAAATACGTGTTATGGAAAAGAAATTGAAAGTTGCGGCTTTGTGTAATGGAACGGTGATAGATCATATTCCTTCTGAAAAACTTTTTGAGGTGGTTGCTTTGTTAGATTTGGAGCATTGTACTAACCAGATTACAATAGGCAACAACTTGGATAGTAGAATTTTAGGTCAAAAAGGAATTATAAAAATATCTGATCGTTTTTTTGCCGAGGAGGAGATAAATAAAATTGCATTGATTGCTCCAAATGCAAAAATAAATATTGTAAAAAACTACGAAGTAGTAGAAAAACGTTGTCTTGAACTTCCTGAAGAGGTTTTTGGAATAATACGTTGTCCTAATTACAATTGTGTTACTAATCATCAGCCTATTACAACACATTTTGTTTCTCTTAAAGAAGGTGATAATGCTTTTTTGAAATGTCATTTTTGTGAACGAGATGTCGCTTTACAAGACGTTGAGTTAAATAGTTGATTTTTTTTTTGAGATGGAGAAAAAAGCAGAACGTGTTTCGTGGAAACCAGGAACGATGGTGTATCCTTTGCCTGCCGTATTGGTTTCTTGTGGTGATAGTGAGGAGAACCACAATCTTTTGACTGTAAGTTGGGTAGGAACAATTTGTAGCGATCCTGCGATGTGTTACATTTCTGTTCGTCCTGAACGTCATTCTTATCCTATTATAAAAAAAACGGGAGAATTTGTGTTGAATCTTACGACAGAAGATATGGCTTTTGCAACAGATTGGTGCGGAGTGCGAAGTGGAAAGGATTATGATAAGTTTGCTGAGATGAAACTTACAAAAGGGAAAGCAGAGAAAATAAATGCGCCGATTGTGTTAGAATCTCCTATAAATATAGAGTGTCGAGTGAAGCAAATAGTACCATTGGGCTCTCATGATATGTTTATAGCAGAAGTGGTAAATGTATTGGTTGACCCTAGATTTTTGGATGAGTCTACTAATGAATTTAGACTTTCCGAGGCGAAGCTTTTGGCTTATTCTCATGGGCATTATTACAAACTAGGAGAAGCAATTGGTCGTTTTGGTTGGAGTGTTAGAAAGAAGAAATAAAAAAATCACTTACCTGAGGTAAGTGATTTTTTCTGCGGTATGGACGGGACTCGAACCCGCGACCCCATGCGTGACAGGCATGTATTCTAACCAACTGAACTACCACACCAAACCGCATTGTTTCTCAAATGCGGTGCAAAGGTAACTCTATTTTTCTTTTCTGCAAATTTTATTTTATGTTTTTTTCGTTTTCTTTTGTAAAAACTTTTTTTGATAGAAAAAAGCAATAAATAATTTGTAAATCTTTTATTCCGACACTTTTCTTTTTTTCTATCTTTGCAGTGAAAAAATGACGATCTTTTTATGATAAACAGAACCCTTCTCCGTACAAAAGCAGTGCAGTTGTTATACGCTTATCAAACAAGCAAGGAAACAAAGACGGTAGCTGCTGTAGAAACAGAAATTGTTTCTAGTCTTCAAAAAACTTACGAGCTTTATTATCAATTACTTAAGCTTAGTGTGGAGCTTACACGTTATGCGGAGGAACGTATAGATGCGGGGCGGAATAAATTTCGTCCTACTCCTGAAGAACGCAACCCAAATATGCGTTTTGTTAACAATCTGTTTATTCAACAACTTGATGAGACGCTTTCCGAAATAGAAAAGGAGAAAAAGTACATAAGCATTTGGCGTGATTGTCCGGTGATTGTAAAGTGTATTTTCGAAGAACTTATTCTTCCCATGCCTGCATATGCAGAATATATGGAGAAAAAAGAAAATGTTTTTGACGAAGATAAAAATATCTGGAAGAAGATATATTCTGAAATTCCTGATTTTGACCCATTCTATGAGCTAATAGAGGAAAAAAATATCTATTGGGCAGATGATGTAGATATGGTTTCAAGTTTTGTTATAAAAACAATAAAGCGTACAAAGGAAGAGGGTGTGCTTTATTTTGTGGAAATGGAAGATGAAGAGGATTTCACTTTTATAAAAAAACTCTTAAACGAAGCTATTGAAAATTACGACCAAAACAAGTCTTACATCGAAAAGGTAATTAAAAATTGGGATAGTGAGCGAATAGCTTTTATGGATATGATAATTATGGTTTTGGCTATTGCCGAAATTCTCAATTTTCCAACAATTCCAGTTAATGTCACTTTGAATGAGTTTATAGATATTGCAAAGTTGTATAGTACTGAAAAGAGTGGTTCGTTTATAAACGGTGTTCTTGACAAGGTTGTTGGTTTGCTGAAAGAAGAGCATAATTTTATAAAAGTGGAATACGTCCGATAGTTTGTTTTTTGTTATTTTTGCGTAGAAATTTTAATTTAATATTACATGTTGACAACAATTTTATTACAAGCACAAGCAGCTCAACCTCAAGGTGGTGGTTGGCAATCGCTTATTATGATTTTACTTATTTTTGTGGTGTTCTACTTTTTTATGATTCGCCCACAAAGTAAAAAACAAAAAGAAATCCAAAAACAACGCGATGCAATGCAAGCAGGCGATAGAGTGATTACTTCTGGCGGTATTTACGGAAAAGTAAAAGACATTAAAGACGATGTAGTTATTATTGAAGTGGCTGATAATGTGAGAATAAAAGTTGCTAAATCAATGATTTTTGTTTCTCCAGAAGATGCAGCAACACAACAAACTGCAGAAAAGAAATAAGCGTTGTTTGTTGAAAGTAATATGTCAAAAGAAAATTTTTTGAACATATTGAAGAACTTTTCTCATAAGATTAGGGTATTATTCTTTCAGAAAGATACCTTAATCTTTTTGATTTTTTTGTTAATTGCTACGTTTATTTGGTTTTTGCATACTTCTAATCGTAAACGCGAAATTAAGATTCCTTTTGTTGTAGAACACAAAGGTATTCCTAGAAATGTTTTAGTGTCTAGTAAGTTGCCTAATAAAATTGAGGTAAAAATCGAAGATGTAGGCAGCAAAATTTTTGAGTATGCTTTTGCTAAGAAGCCTACTATTGTTGTTGACTGGAGCAGTCTGATTTCTAAAGAAAAAGATGTCGCATTTTATTCTAAGGAACAATTGGAACAAGAGGTTGGTCGATTTATTTATTCCTCGTCGAGTATATCATCAATTCCAAGTGGTATAGAGGTGAAATACAAGTGGCAGGTAGCAAAAAAGATTCCAGTAAGGTTGGCTTCGGACATAAAACTTCTTCCTCAGCAGACATTGTTGGACTCTATTACTATTGTGCCTGATTCGGTGGTCGCTTATGGAGATATGCAGCTCTTGGATACGCTTGAGGTTCTTTATCTTGAGCCAATCAGTCAAGAACTTGAGAATGGAAGCAATGTATTGAATTTGAAAATTGCAGAGAAGAACAATCTTACGTTTTCAGAAAGCGAGGTGGTTGTAACTATCCCGATTGAGTTGGTAACCGAAAAAACATTGG
>JAGCIZ010000229.1 GCA_017648235.1 Paludibacteraceae bacterium | reverse complement strand
GCTTTATAGCAAACTCCGTTTGGCGCAAATCAAGCAACGAACTATATCCTTTTGGTTTTATTAAATAACTCATATTTTTTTCTTCTAAAAATTGCGCGAAGATAGCATTTTTTTACTTTTATGACAAAAAAATAAACATTTTGATACGTTTATTAGAGAATGATTTGACAAATTGATAAATTAAATTTGTTATTCTTTTAGATTTAGACAAAAAAATATCGCACTGCTTTTTTGTTGAGAAAACTCCTATTAAATAGGATTTGAGCTGTCGATAATCTTTGTAATCTGCACCAAGTGCAGCACGCCATTAAAAACCAACTTTACTCGTTTTTAAATTTTTCGTTGAGTTTTCCAATCTCTTAAAGCAATGCGACTTCCTTTTTTTCTATTTAGCGCAAAGTTAAAAATATTTATCCTTTTTCAAAAAAAACTTATTCTTTGTTTTTTATCAACCGACACAATTCTTCGGAATAACTTTTTTATTTTTGCCGAACTAAAAAACTAATTTTATCATGGAAAAGATTATAGGACTTATCAACGCACCATTTACTCCTTTCGATGCAAATGGAGAAATAAACTTAAAACCAATACCAGAATATGCTGCACTTTTGCAACGTAACGGGCTAAAAGGTGTTTTTATAAACGGATCTTCAGGCGAAGGCTATATGCTCACCGACGAAGAACGCATGCAACTTGCAGAGGCATGGATGGCAGCTGCTCCAAAAGATTTCAAAGTAATTGTTCATGTAGGAAGTTGCTGTGTTCGTAGCAGCAAGAAACTTGCCGAGCATGCTCAAAAAATTGGTGTTTGGGGCATTGGTGCAATGGCTCCTCCTTTCCCAAAAATCAATCGCATAGAAGAATTGGTAAAATACTGCGAAGAAATTGCCGCAGGCGCACCCAATCTTCCTTTCTACTACTATCACATTCCTGCGTTCAATGGCGCATTTTTGTCAATGGTAAAATTCTTAGAAGCTGTAGATGGAAGAATTCCAAATTTCGCAGGGATAAAATATACATTTGAAAGTATTTACGAATACAATCAATGTCGCCTTTATGCAGGTGGAAAATTTGACATGCTTCACGGACAAGACGAAACAATTTTACCATCGCTAGCAATGGGCGGAGCTCAAGGTGGAATTGGTGGTACTACCAACTACAACGGAAAAGTTCTAACAAGCATCATCGAAGCGTGGAACAATGGCGACCTTGAAAAAGCACGTGAATTGCAAAATTTTGCACAAGAAGTTATCAATGTTATTTGCCACTTCCGAGGAAATATTGTCGGTGGCAAACGCATCATGAAACTTATCGGTCTTGACTTGGGTGGAAATCGCACTCCATTCCAAAATATGACTGACGAAGAAGAAGCTACTATGCGAGCAGAACTCGAAGCAATCAATTTCTTTGAACGTTGCAACAAATAAAATAATGACTGCTTTTTACACCATCCTGCTACTTGTAGTTGCCAATGTTTTTATGATATTGGCCTGGTATGGTCATTTAAAACTACAAGAAATGAACATTTCAAACAATTGGCCTTTGTTTGCAATCATTCTTCTAAGTTGGGGAATTGCTTTGATAGAATATTGTTTTCAAGTTCCGGCCAATCGCATTGGATTCCGAGAAAATGGAGGGCCATTCTCTCTAATGCAACTCAAAATCATACAAGAAGTTATTACACTTGTAGTTTTTATTGTTTTTTCACTAGTTGCATTCAAAAATGAAACTCTGCAATGGAATCATTTGGCAGCGTGCGTTTGTTTGATTTTGGCAGTTTACTTTGTTTTTATGAAATAAGAAAAATAAACCAAACAACACAAACCGACTTGTTTCTTCTATAGAAATGGGTCGGTTTGTTTTATGATATATTTTTCGTACTTTTGTAAAGAATAAAAAACACTCAAATTAATATGAAAAAATTAGTTGCTTTTGCTTTGTTTTTTTCGGTAAACTTATCACTGTTTGCAATAGTGAAATTCCCTTCGCAACAACAACCTGGAGTTGCGTCAGTTACGTCAATATCAAACAATTGGACGTTGTCAAACAATCTTTTCACTGCAAGTTATACAATGACTGACAACAAATTGTACTTTGCAGGATCAGAAGAATTTGGTTTAGACGGAAATACCGATTTGTTTAGCATAACCCTTGCTGATGGCACAGTGGTTTTGTCTTCGCAAATGAATTGC
>JAGCIZ010000228.1 GCA_017648235.1 Paludibacteraceae bacterium | reverse complement strand
TAGTGCCGATACCATTGCTGCAGGGAATGCTTTTGTTGCATCCTTTGCAAAAAAGTCCGAGGCTATGCGTTGTTCGTCGTGGTTCTCCAAAAAGTGTAGCATCTGACACTGAATGTCATCTATGCTTTGCCAAGCGTGAGTAATGCTTATAGCCGAACGATAACCACAGGTTACATCGCGAAGCGTGTCGTACATTCCTACTTTGTCGTACAAAAAATCGAAACCCCCAAAGTGAATGTAACTTCTATAAAGTTGCGGATTGTAAACCTCGGCAATGAAAATAATTTCAGGGTAAAGTTTCTTTACTTCGCCTATTGCCCAATGCCAAAATTCCACGGGAACCATTTCGGCCATGTCGCAACGGAAACCATCGATGCCTTTTCCTGCCCAGAAAAGCAAAACATCTCGCATTTTTAGCCATGTATCGGGCAGAGGGTCGAAGTGTTTGTGTCCGCCACCGCAGTAGTCCACACCGTAGTTGAGTTTTACGGTTTCGTACCAATCATTTATATTTGGCGAGGGCGAAAAGCAGTCGTTGCCAGTTGCTTTGGCAGGACGTTCTTCGTAGTTGCCTTTGTCAAACTGTGGAGAAAATTCGTTGTCGGGGAAGTAGTAAAAGTTGTTTTGAGCCGAAAAGTGCCAACCCGTATTATCATTTTCTCCAAAGTCGACTACATCATTCGGTTTGGCGTCGGAGTAGTATTCTCGCGCCACGTGGTTAGGTACGAAGTCGATAATGGCTTTAAGCCCTACGGCGTGAGTCCGACTGATGAGCGACTCAAACTCTTGCATTCTGTTCTCTACGTTGGTAGCAAGGTCGGGGTCTACGTCGTAGTAGTCGCGTATGGCGTATGGCGAGCCTGCAATACCTTTTACCACACTTGGAGTGCTACCTTTTATGCCCGAGGCAGAGTAGTCGGTTTGTGTGGCGTGCTCAATTACGCCAGTGAACCAAACGTGTGTTGTTCCAAGTTTTTTTATGGCTTTCAGCGCTTTTGCCGAAAAATCGTCGAACTTGCCGCAACCGTTTTCAGCTAAGCTTCCTCTATGTTTTTTTGTGTTGTTGCGGTTCCCAAAAATACGTGGAAAAACCTGATAAATAAGCATCTTTTGCATAAGGAGAAAAGGTGATTTATTTCACAAACTCATTCATTTCATCGAAATGCGCTTCGATGCTTTGCAGTAACTTGAATTGTGCTTTGGTGCGTTGCAAGTTGTGACCTGCATGTTTTACTTTATAATACGTGTCTCCGTTGATGTAGTCGGTAAGGAAACGTACGGTTTGCATATAAGTCAGCAGTTTTCCACCAAAAGGCAAGAGCGATTTTTCGATTGGAGAGAGAAAAGTGGCTGTTTCAAGGTAACCTTTTGTATAGGCCTCGACTACTTTTAAGTTAACTTCTACGTTGTTGAGATTTTCGTCATCTTCGGCTCCTGTGTTGGCTCCTGTGCGAATAAAGTCGCCAATGTCCGATAGTACATATCCAGGCATTACTGTATCGAGGTCAATGACGCACAAAAAGTCACCATTTTCATCAAAGAGCATATTGTTTACCTTGGTGTCGCAGTGGTTGATGCGTTTGGTAAGTTTCCCTTCGCGAAATAGTCTTTCGGGTAGGCAGAGTTCTTCTTCTCGTTTGGTTATCTCGTCGATAAGTTCCTGTACTTCTGCCACTCTGCCTACAGCATCTTTTTCTATTGTTTCGTGCAGTTGTTGTAGGCGGAACTCTATGTTGTGAAAGTTAGGAATGGTTTCGCCAAGAGGCTCTCCAGGAAGGTCGGAGAGGTCGCACTGAAACTGCCCAAAGGCACGTCCAGCGGCATAGGCCGACTCTTCGGTTACCGAATCGATGGTTTTGGTGCTAGGAATGAATAGCATAAAGCGCCAATAAGATTCGCCATCGAAGTGGTAGAGTTTGCCTTCTTTGGTGGAAATGGGGGTAAGTACTTTACGGTCGATATCGGTTTCTCCACGTTGCTCAAGTTTCTTTCGCAAGTGTGAGGTTACTCTAAATATGTTGTTTTGCATCATTTCTACGTTTTGGAATATGGCGTGATTGATGCGCTGAAGCAGGTAGTCGGGGCAGTTGCTCTCTTTGGTTGTAACCTTGTAAGTATCATTGATGAGGCCAGCTCCGAGTGGTGCTGCAGAGTCAAAAGTGCCTTGTACTTCAAATAAATCAAAAAGTTGTTTCGCTTTTTCCATAATGTGAATTATTATTTTTCTTACTTCTTGCAAAAATACAATAAGTGAAGCGAAAAAGACATCACTCGCTTTCTTTTTTTTGTTATG
>JAGCIZ010000227.1 GCA_017648235.1 Paludibacteraceae bacterium | reverse complement strand
ATAGCTTTTATGACATTTAACTTCCAGAGAAATGTATGGTTTACTATTGAAGAAATTTATGGTAAATATTATATTGCTATGTTCTATGATAATGAATACAATAAAGCAAATGGAGAAGATTTATAGTAGAAATAAAAATTAGAAAAAAGGGAGCAGTTGCTCCCTCTTAATTTATAGTAAAACTTAGTAGATTAATAAATAATCTTTACGTTTTTTTTATAACCCAAAAGAATTATTTTTATGATAAACAAGATCCTTCATTCTTTTGCTTTTTCATTAATTTCTTTTGCCATTTCCAAGCAGATTTGAGCGTATCTTCAACTGTTTCTTTTGCTTCCCAACCGAGTACGTTGTTTGCATAAGTAGGATTCGCCCAAACTTGTTCGATGTCTCCTTCGCGACGAGGAACTATTTTATGCGGAACTTTTACTTTGTTTACTTTTTCAAACGTAGTAAGAATTTCTTTTACTGAAAGTCCACGGCCAGTTCCAAGATTGAATATTTCTATATTTTCAGAAGATTTATCTTCTAAAAGACGTTGTACCGAGATGACATGTGCTTTTGCTAAATCCACAACATTGATGTAGTCGCGAATACAAGTGCCATCAGGAGTGTTGTAGTCGTCACCAAATACGCTTAGCATTTCACGAATTCCAGCTGCTGTTTGAGTTACAAAAGGAATCAAGTTATTTGGTACGCCATTAGGCAATTCTCCTATTTCTGCACTTGGATGAGCTCCAATTGGATTGAAGTAACGCAAAATAATACTCTTTAGTTCTGAACTTGAACGAATAGTATCGGTAATGATGTCTTCACAAATTTGCTTTGTATTTCCATATGGAGATAAGGCAGTTTTACGAGGAGCCGTTTCGTCAACTGGTAGCACATCAGGTTGTCCGTAAACTGTGCAAGATGATGAAAAAACTATACCTTTTATTTTGTGAACTTTCATCAACTCCAATTGGTTGATAAGTGAAACAACATTGTTGCGATAGTAAAGCAAAGGTTTTTCTACTGATTCTCCTACTGCTTTGCTAGCTGCAAAGTGGATTATGGCTTGAATTCCTTCGTGTTTTGATAAGAAGCGATCCATTGTGACATAGTCGGTACAATCAATATTCTCAAAAACAGGCATCTTGCCCGTAATTTTTTCAATTCCGTTCAAAACTTCAATGTTTGAATTTGATAGATTGTCAACTATAAAGACTTCAAATCCTGCTTGTTGTAATTCAACTACTGTGTGAGAACCAATATAGCCAGTTCCTCCAGTTACTAAAATGCGAGGAGCTGCTGTTTTTTTATCTTTAAGAAGTTGTTTTATTTTATTTTTTATTTCCATAATTTGTTAGGATAAACGCCTTTACGAATAAGTTCATTTATTTTTAGTATAAATTGAGGACGATCTTCTGCATAAGTTACTCCGAACCATTTAGCAGTTGTGTCAAGAACCTCACAAGTTGATTGTCCTTTTACAATCAAGTCGTTAACCAAGGTTGGTATGTAGAATTCCGATTTCAAATTTTCGCCATTTTCTTGCAAGAATTTTTTGAAAAACTCTTCAGAATGTTCAAAATAGTCGGGTGTGAATCCCCACATGTTCATAGAAACAGGAGTGTTTTCTTCAAGTTTTACAACCTGATTGTTTTCATCAACAAACTGAATGTCTCCATTGATTTTTTCAATAGCAGTTCTTTCTACCACAGTTGTTAAGAGATTGTTTTCATCAACTTCGCAAACACCACGAGAAACAGAACCACTTTCTGAAAGTGTGTTGCCAACGTGATAACCAACCATGCAGTATTCGTTTGTTTTGTTTTCTTTATCCATTAAGAATTTAGCCAAAACTTCGTATGATTCTTTTCCGTAGAAGTCATCAGCATTGATAACTGCAAAAGGTTCTTTAATGACGTCTTTACCCATCAATACAGCGTGGTTTGTGCCCCAAGGTTTAACGCGTTCTTTGTTGTATGTTGCTCCTTCTGGAACGTAGTCTATTTCCTGAAAGACAACTTCAACAGGGATTACTTTTTCGTATTTATTTACTACTTTTTCACGAAAATCCTGTTCAAAAGAGTGACGAATAACAAATACCACTTTGCCAAACCCAGCTCGAACTGCATCGTAGATAGAGTAGTCCATTATGGTTTCTCCGTTAGGACCGAGTCCGTCAAGTTGTTTAAGTCCTCCATAGCGGCTTCCCATACCAGCCGCAAGTACAAATAATGTAGGTTTCATTTCTATAATTTTAATTAAATATTTTTTTCAGTTTCTTTAAAAAATGACTCAATATGTCGTTTTTTCTTTTCTTCGTGAATTTTGTCTGTTGGAACCAAAAGTCCAAATTCTATAACATTTCCAAATTCTGGGAAAACTGCTCCTCCAAAGTATTTGTTTTCATCGGAGAGTCCCATGTATGCATTTACCAAAGGAGGAATGTTTACTCCCAATGCCCTCACTTCTGTATTGAGCAATTTATAATCTTCTTTGAAGTCTTCTTGAGTGAATTTTTTCAAAATCTCTTCTCTAGAGAATTGTATTTGGAAAGGATCTTTTGGGGAAACTAGCTTTTCTTTGTCTTCAAAATGTTTGCGAATAAACCCTAATATCAAATCACGAGCTACTGCATCAAATTGTGGATATATTGTTACTTTTCCGAAGAAGTATTTATTTCCTTCTTTCACCATTATAGCTCCAAGCCCATCCCAAAGGTTGTCAAGAGCAAAAAGACTTTTTGATCCCATTTTGCTCGATTGGTAATCGGGTTGTACAAATGAACGTGCAAGTTCTATTGTATCTGTTAAGTAATTATCAATGAACTCTTCGGAAAAGTTATATACCTCCGATGTGGCTAATTTTGGTTGACCATTTTCTATCTGAACATCCTTGCCATTGATAAATCTATATCCGCCGATGATTTGCTCTTCTTTTGGATCCCAAACAAAAAGTTGTTTGTATGGATTTTCCATAAAATCATATTCGTCAACATCAATAGATTTACCGGTTCCTCCTCCCGCAGTTCTGAACGAAAGCTCTCGCAAGCGTCCTATTTCGGTCATAATATTGGGAGAATCATGAGCTGTAACTACATAAATTTCATTGCCTGCTTTGTTGGTGTGTCTTAAAAATTTATCGGCAGTCAATTCTCTTTTAATAAGTTCTTTATCAACAGGTTCTTTAATTGCTTCCATATGATGGTATTTTATAAACTTCTTCTCTCACCCATTGCGCCCATTCTTCTGGACGTTTGCTACTATTAAATGTTTCAGCGGGAATTGGTTTTCCAAAGGT
>JAGCIZ010000226.1 GCA_017648235.1 Paludibacteraceae bacterium | reverse complement strand
GTAATGCCTTTCTATCGTGCCGAAGACATCGAAGCTCTGCAAACAACAAATTCTGCACCGGGAGAATTTCCTTTCGTGCGTGGAACAAAAACCAACAACGAATGGTTGGTGCGTCAGGACATCAACGCTAAAGCATGCGCAAAAAGCGCAAACGCCAAAGCCTTGGATGTGCTTAATAAAGGCGTCGATTCGCTTTGCTTCCAATTGGGCAAAGACCTCTCGGCCGAAACCATCGAAACACTTTTGGCAGGCATCAAAGCCGATGCTATTGAACTTAACTTCAAAGTGTGCGTACGCAAAGCGCCCGAATTGGCAACCTTGCTAGTTGCTTACTTTAAAAAAGAAAACTACGATCTTGCTACTTTGAAAGGTTCTATTTGCTGCGACCCAATCAATGCTATGCTCACCAAAGGCAAAGCGTTGAGTGCCGAAGAAGTCATCGAAATTGCTAAAAACGCAGTTGAAGCTGCTGCTGAATTGCCTAAATATCGCATGATTGGTGTAAACGCTGTTAGCTTGAACAATGCAGGTGTTTACTGCTCGCAAGAGTTGGGCTATGCTTTGGCTTGGGGTAACCAATACCTAGAAATGCTTACCGAAGCAGGCATGGATGTGGACGTTGCAGCAAAATCTATCAAATTTGCGTTTGGTATTGGCGGCAACTACTTTATGGAAATGGCAAAATTCCGTGCTGCTCGTTTGCTATGGGCTAAAATTGTAGAAGCATATGCTCCTAAATGCTTGTGCTCGGCAAAAATGAAAGCTCATGCTGTGACTAGCACTTACAACAAAACTATTTACGATGCGCACGTAAACTTGCTTCGTACTCAAACCGAAGCCATGAGTGCTGCTTTGGGTGGCGTGGATTCGATTACGGTGTTGCCTTTCGACGTTACTTATCAGGCGTCGGACGAATTTTCGGAACGCATTGCTCGCAATCAGCAACTTTTGCTCAAAGAAGAATCTCATTTCGACAAAGTGGTTGACCCTGCAGCAGGTTCGTATTACATCGAAAATTTGACGAATAACATTGCTGCCGAAGCTTGGAAACTTTTCCTCGAAGTGCAATCGGAAGGTGGTTTCTTTGCGGCAGTGCAAAGTGGAAAAATTCAACAAACACTAAAAGCTACTTCGGCAAAACGTTTGAAAGATGTTTCTGCTCGTAAAGAGATTCTTTTGGGAACTAACCAATTCCCTAACTTCAGCGAAATGGCTGCTGAGAAAATTACTAAAGAAGCATGTGCTTGCAAATGCGCTTGTGCAACAGAAAAAGGTATTGAAACCTTACCTTCTACTCGTGCTGCTGAAGAATTTGAAGCACTTCGTTTGGCAACAGAACGTTCGGGCAAACGTCCAAAAGCATTTATGCTTACAATTGGTAACTTGGCAATGCGTTTGGCTCGTGCTCAGTTCTCTTGCAACTTCTTTGCTTGTGCTGGTTACGAGGTAATTGACAATCTCGGTTTCGATACGGTAGAAGCGGGTGTTGAGGCGGCTCAGAAAGCAGGTGCAGACATTATTGTTCTTTGCTCAAGCGACGATGAGTATGCCGAGTTGGCCCCTAAAGCATTTGCAGCAATTGCGGGTAAACAAGAGTTTGTGGTGGCTGGAGCTCCTGCTTGTATGGACGATTTGAAAGCCGTGGGAATTGAAAACTTTATTCATGTTCGAGTAAATGTGCTTGATACATTGAAAGCATTTAATGAAAAACTCATAAAGTAAAAAAGAAAATCATGAAACCAGATTTTAGTAAAATAGATATAAAGAAAGTTGCTGTGAGCAAAGCAAATGCAAGCAATGAAGAAAATTGGTTGACTCCCGAACAAATTGAGGTTAAACCAATTTACACAAGCGAAGATCTCAAAGGTCTTGAACATTTGAATTATGCCGCTGGTCTTCCTCCGTTTTTGCGTGGTCCTTATAGCGGAATGTATCCTATGCGTCCTTGGACTATTCGTCAGTATGCAGGTTTCTCTACTGCCGAAGAGTCGAATGCCTTCTATCGCCGAAACTTGGCTTCGGGTCAAAAAGGTCTTTCGGTAGCATTCGACTTGGCTACTCACCGTGGCTACGATGCCGACCACGAACGTGTAGTTGGTGACGTAGGTAAAGCCGGCGTGTCTATCTGTTCGGTCGAAGATATGAAAGTGTTGTTCGATGGTATTCCTTTGAACAAGATGTCTGTATCTATGACGATGAACGGAGGTGTTCTTCCTGTTATGGCATTCTATATCAATGCTGGATTAGAACAAGGAGCAAAACTTGAAGAGATGGCAGGAACCATCCAGAACGATATCTTGAAAGAGTTTATGGTGCGTAATACTTACATTTATCCGCCTAAATTCTCAATGAAGATTATTGCTGATATATTTGAGTACACCTCTAAAAATATGCCAAAATTCAACTCGATTTCTATTTCGGGTTATCATATGCAAGAAGCAGGTGCTACTGCCGACATTGAGTTGGCTTACACCTTAGCCGATGGTTTGGAATACTTGCGCGCAGGAGTGAATGCAGGCATGGATATCGATGCCTTTGCTCCTCGTTTGTCGTTCTTCTGGGCGATAGGTATGAACCATTTTATGGAAATTGCTAAAATGCGTGCAGGTCGTATGCTTTGGGCTAAAATTGTAAAACAGTTTAACCCTAAGAATCCAAAATCTTTGGCACTTCGTACTCACTCGCAAACATCAGGTTGGTCTTTGACAGAACAAGATCCATTCAACAACGTTGGTCGTACTTGTATTGAAGCCATGGGTGCTGCTCTTGGTCATACTCAATCGCTTCATACCAACGCGCTTGACGAAGCTATCGCATTGCCAACAGACTTCTCTGCTCGTATTGCTCGTAACACTCAAATTTACATTCAAGAAGAAACGAAAATATGTAAAGAAGTGGATCCATGGGCTGGTTCTTATTACATAGAAGCTTTGACCAACGAGTTGGCAGAAAAAGCGTGGGCGTTGATTGAAGAAGTGGAAAAACTTGGCGGTATGGCTGCAGCAATTGAAACAGGTATACCTAAAATGCGTATCGAAGAAGCTGCTGCTCGTACTCAAGCTCGTATTGATTCAGGTGCACAAACAATTGTTGGTATTAACAAATATCGTCTTGAACATGAAGACCCAATTGATATTCTTGAAGTGGACAATACGGCTGTTCGTAAGCAACAAATTGAACGTTTGAATGAGCTTAAATCTGGTCGCGACGAGGCTGCTGTTCAACGTGCATTGGCTGCAATTACAGCTTGTGTGCAAGATTTTGCTGATGGTAAAAAATCAGAAGACAACTTGCTCGACTTGGCAGTAAAAGCTGCAGCAGTACGTGCAACATTAGGAGAAATTTCAGACGCCTGCGAAACTGTAGTAGGACGTTATAAAGCAACAATTAGAACAATTTCAGGTGTGTATAGTGCAGGAACAAAAAATGATGCAGACTTCCAAAAAGCTTGTCAGTTGACAGCTGAGTTTGCAAAGAAAGAAGGCCGTCAGCCTCGTATTATGATTGCAAAAATGGGACAAGATGGACACGATCGTGGTGCAAAAGTAGTGGCAACGGGTTATGCCGATTGT
>JAGCIZ010000225.1 GCA_017648235.1 Paludibacteraceae bacterium | reverse complement strand
CAATCACATCGTTGCTTGTGATAGGATCTTTTATTGAACGAGGTACAGAGCCAAGTGCAGCTTCGTGAAACACATATTCAACTCCTGATACTGCAAGTTTGCAATCATCCAAAAAACGAATATCTCCTTTGATAAATTGGAAATGATTAGGATATTGCTCAAGTAATGGTTCAATATTCTCGATATGACCAGTAGAAAGATTGTCTAAACAAACAACATAATGCCCGTCGTTTAGTAAACTTTCGCAAAGATTTGACCCTATAAATCCGGCGCCGCCTGTAACTAAAATTTTACTCATTTTATTTTTTTTGTTGGGCTTTTTACAAAAACGTACAAATTTACGTTTTATTTTGCTCATTTTGGATTTATTTTTGAGATTTATGAAGGATGTTTTTGAAATAAATTTACTGCTTTTCCAGTTGTGAAATTTTTGTAAACAAAAACGAATCGTAAATCGTGACTTATTGCTAATTTTGCAACTTAAAATTTAGCAAAAGAAACACATGAATTTTGTAGAAGAACTTAAATGGCGTGGCATGCTCCACGATATGATGCCGGGAACGGAAGAACAACTTAATAAAGAAATGACTTCGGCTTATCTTGGAATTGATCCAACTGCTGATAGTTTGCATATTGGACACCTTTGTGGTGTTATGATGTTGCGTCATTTTCAACGATGCGGACACAAACCTATCGCTCTTATTGGTGGTGCAACAGGTATGATTGGCGACCCTTCGGGCAAGTCAGCTGAACGCAATTTGTTAGATGAAGAAACACTTCGCCACAACCAAGAATGTATTAAAAAACAGTTGGCACGTTTCCTTGATTTTGAAAGTGATGCTCCAAATGCTGCTGAATTGGTGAACAATTATGACTGGATGAAAAATTTTACATTTCTCGATTTTGCTCGAAATGTAGGAAAACTCATCACCGTAAATTATATGATGGCAAAAGATTCTGTAAAAAAACGCTTGAATGGCGAAAATTCGAATGGAATGAGTTTTACGGAATTTACTTACCAACTTTTGCAAGGTTATGACTTTGTTTATTTAAACAAAAACAAAAATTGCAAATTGCAAATGGGTGGAAGCGACCAATGGGGAAACATTACTACAGGAACTGAACTGATTCGTAGAATGAACGGAACCGAGGCTTTTGCTTTGACTTGTCCGCTTATTACAAAAGCCGATGGAGGCAAATTTGGGAAAACAGAAAGTGGAAATATTTGGCTTGATAGTCGCTATACGTCGCCTTACAAATTCTATCAATTCTGGCTAAATGTAAGTGACGATGACGCAAAAAAGTACATTAAGATTTTTACTTCGTTGTCGAAAGAAGAAATTGATGCTTTGACTGAGGAACACGACCAAGCGCCACACTTGCGTACTTTACAAAAACGCTTGGCAAAAGAAGTTACCACAATGGTACATTCTGAAAACGACTACAATATGGCTTTGGAAGCGTCAAACATCTTGTTTGGTAAAGCTACTAGCGAAGCATTGAAAAAACTAGACGAAGTTACGCTCTTGGCTGTGTTTGAAGGCGTGCCTCAATTTGAAATTGACAAAAACGACTTGAACGATATGAAAATAGCAGAGCTTTTCACTGAAAAAGCAGCAGTATTTTCATCAAAAGGTGAAATGCGTAAAATGGTTCAAAACGGAGGTTTGAGTATTAATAAGGAGAAAGTAGCAGACTTTGAATCGCAATTTACTCAAGATATGCTTTTGAACGATAAATATATCTTGGTGCAAAAAGGTAAAAAGAATTATTACCTTTTGATTGTAAAATAAATTTAACTTGATAGAATTGTAAAAAGAGAAGACAGGTCTTCTCTTTTTTATTTTTGTATGTCCTTAATGTTTACCAACTTATTTGCTATGGCATATATGATTAGTCCGGCAGTAGTGTGAATTTGCAATTTGCTAGAAATGTTTTTACGGTGGGTAGTTACCGTATGCACTGAAAGAAATAATTGATTTGCAATGTCTTTATTGCTACATCCTTTGGCAATAAGTATAAGAATTTCTTTTTCTCTATCGCTCAAATGTTCAAGGTGCTCTTTTTCTTGTTGTCCAAAGGAATTGTTGTTGACGTAAATAACTTTGTCGCTTTGTTTGAGTTGATATTCTGCTAATTTTACAGCAGGAATGAATAATTCATCCTCAATCTTGCAATGTTGAGACAAATCCTCTTCGCACAGCATAATGTTCAACAACACTTCGTTGAGCAAATAACTATTTTTCTTGGGATAATACTGAATAATGATTTCTTTTAGTTCTTTAAGTTTATATCCAATAGGCGCATGCTTCCCTTCAAATTTTGAAATAGTGTAGGTTTTGTCAAGAAAACCATTCAATAAACGTTCTACATAGACAAAAACCGTGTTGTTCTCGTGTTCTACGTGGCGGCGAATTTCTTGTGCATATTCATCATAAAATCTAACAATGAGCATTGCAATGTCGTTTTCGCCAGAACAATCTATTGCTTCTATGAGTTTTCGGCGGATGTTTGGGAGATTGAAATCTAAGAAATATTCGTGAGCTTGTTTTAGATAATTAATAAGCGATGGTAAAGATACGTCTTCATAACGAAATTCGTTTCCTGAACAAAAGTTGGCAACTTGCAAAAATGTGTTTTCGTCAACATTGTGTAATCGACAAGCCTCCCTTACTGATTTATCTCCGAAACCTAACGAAATTCCAAAACGTCCCATTACAAGAATTAGCGCACTGTTGTCCTTTATTAGGTCGCGCATCTTATCGGTTGGTTTATAGATTTTTGAATTGTTCATGACGTTTATTATTCAGTCACAAAAATACTTATCAATTTGCAAATAGACAATACTGAAAAATAATGAGAATTAGAGTTTTTCTTTAGATATAGACTGTCGAACTGGTGTGGTATTTTTTTTGATTAAAAGGTTTACGTTTTGTCTTTTGTTTGATGAGTAATTTTTTTAAGTACTCACTCTTTTCATTACTTTTGCAAATCGAATGAAACCAACGATTTTAATTGATAAAGACATTCCATTTATTCAAGGAATTTTAGAACCAT
>JAGCIZ010000224.1 GCA_017648235.1 Paludibacteraceae bacterium | reverse complement strand
CTCAAGCAAATCAGCCTATCGTGCGCTTCGGCATGCTCCTCTTCTACAAAATGCACGTCGTTGGTAGCAATAACCTTCACATTGTTCTCTTCCGCCAAACGAAGCAAAGTGGGAATAATCTGTTGCTGACGCTCAAAAACTTGCGTATCGGCAGCCGGTTTATCTGTTTGATGGCGCTGAATTTCGATATAGAAATCATCTCCAAAAATTTTTTTGAACCATTTGATTGACTCATCGGCTTCGGAGATTTTCTTTGCCAAAATTTTCTGAGGAATCTCTCCTCCCAAACAAGCCGAGCAAACAATCAGACCTTCGTGATACTTTTCCAAAATATTTTTATCGATACGCGCACGATCATAAAAACCATCGATCCATGACTGCGAAACCAGTTTGCACAAATTCTTGTATCCTTGCTTGTTTTTTGCTAAAAGAATCAGGTGCCAACCACTTCTATCCACAATAAACTCTCTACCCGTTTCGGGATTTATTTCCTTTATATCTTTGTCTTTATCAAACAGAGTACGCCTAGCGCAATAGGCCTCCACACCCACAATAGGTTTGAAGCGCTCAGATGGCTCAACTCCCTTATTGGCTTTGGCTACGCAGTCAAGAAACTCTTTGACACCAAACATATTGCCATGATCGGTTATGGCCAACGCCTTCATGCCTACTTTGCGAGCTTTACTGACCAAATCCGGAATTTTGGACATTCCGTCGAGAACGGAATAGTGTGTGTGAACATGCAAATGTGTAAACTTCATTTCTGCTTGATTGTACGTAAATTATAAAAAAGTTGAATTTATTTTTTTCTTTTGCAAGATAACGATTTACAAAAAATACTTACAACTATAAAGAAAGATTTTACTAACTAAGTATTAACAACACCATAAAAAAACAACCTCACTATTTTAGTGAAGTTGTTTTTTTTACTTAAGTAAACTTTGTTTTCTCTTTTACAACGGACTTTTATTCAACAATGTGACGCAAGTCCATTGCAAGTTTTACAGTGCTTTTTTTATTGTTGTACAAATATACAACACTTCATCTCTACATAAGAATCTACTTTTTTCTCACTTTAAGTCTCATCTCTCCTTCTGGATCCCCATTTTCAACTCTTAAATTTAATACTGCTATTTCTTTATTTAAAGATATTATATCATAAATAAAATAAACTTCCCCATTTACGTAAGTGGTTATCGTTTTGCCTTCTGCTTTGTATGTCCCGGAACCAGTCCCAAACAATCCTCTTCCATAATAACTTCCATCTTCATAAAAAGATATTGAAAATTGTAAATCCTCATAAAAGTCTTCATCCCCTAAAAATCCTTCACTTATATTAATCCACTCTTCTTCCTCATCATTAAAGATGCCTATACCTTCCCACGTTCCATATAAAACTTCCATAGGATAAACAAAACTTTCTTCTCTTGAACAAGAAGAAAAACAAAGAACCAATGCCATAACAAGCACCGTAATTAAACCTTTTTTCATAACTAATTATTTTTTATTAAAATTCAAGCACAAAGATAGTCCCGTCCGTTTCATCTTTTTTGAAAAAATTGTGGCAAATGGTACCACAAATTGTGGCAATATATGCCAATTAGTTTTTGCTAATGGAAGTGGAAATGATTGCAAAGAAATCGACATTCAGCACAGAACATAGGCGAAACAAAAGTTCTGTATCAATAAATTGTCGTTTGAGAATTTTATAGGTATTACTCCTATCGGTATGCAACTGTTCTGCCAGCCAAGCCATACTTCTTCTTTGTGTTTTTAGTTCTTGGTGGACAATTTTTCCGATATGAATTTCGTGCTCTTGCATACCTTTTTTGGTTTATAGAGCAACAAAAAGCGCAAATCGCTTTGTTACTCATAATCCCAGACAGGCTCTAGCAAAACCCTTAACGAAAATAAGCACATAACAATTCACGCCAAGGCGTGAACATTGGCGGCTCATTCTCTTGTTATTAAAATTTGCTAGATTTTGTGTAGAAGAGAATAAACGCTAAAGTTCATTTTTTTAGTGTCGCAAAGATAATAAAAAACCTCGCTTTTTTAAGGAGCGAGGTTTTTTATTTATCCACCGAAGTTGTCGAATCGAATCATATCGTCTTCTACACCAAGGTTGTGGAGAAGGTCCAAAACGGTTTTTGCCATCATTGGAGGACCACACAAGTAGTATTCGATATCTTCTGGTTCTTCGTGTTGCTTGAGGTAAGTGTCGCCAAGCACATTTGCAATGAAGCCTGGAGAGTAACGTACGCCAAGTTTGTCGGCTTTTGGGTCGGGGAAGTCGAGTGCCAAATGGAAGTGGAAGTTTGGATATTCTTTTTCCAATTCCAAGAAGTCTTCCATGAAGAATACTTCGTCGATACCACGAGCACCGTAGAAGTAATGCATTTCGCGGTCGCGCGTGTGAAGCGTTTTGAGCATGTGCATAATTTGCGCACGCAAAGGAGCCATACCGGCACCACCACCAACCCAAATCATTTCGCGTTTGGAGTCGAATTCTGGGTGGAAGTCGCCATAAGGGCCCGACATAATTACTTTATCTCCCGGTTTCAAATTAAAGATGTACGAAGAAGCGATACCAGGGTTTACATCCATAAATCCAGGACCTTGGTCTTTTGGTTTGAATGGAGGAGTTGCAATACGCACTGTAAGTGTAATAATATCGCCTTCGTCAGGATAGTTGGCCATAGAGTACGCACGAATGGTTGGCTCGGTGTTCACACACTTAAGGTCGAACATACCGAACTTTTCCCAAGTTGGCACGTAAAGTTCGCCAATCAAATCGCGGTCAAAATCGTTGTAGCTCAATTCGAAAGCAGGGATTTTGATTTGCGCATACGAACCAGGAATAAAGTCCATGTGTTCGCCTGCAGGAAGTTTCACCTTGAATTCTTTGATGAACGAAGCCACGTTGCGGTTGCCAATAACCTCGCATTCCCATTCTTTTACGCCAAGTACGCTTTCGTCAACACGAATGCTCATATCGCCTTTTACCTTTACTTGGCAGCCAAGACGCCAATTTTCTTTCACTTGTTTACGAGTGAAGTGTACGGCTTCAGTTGGAAGAATTTCGCCACCACCTTCTTCTACTTGGCATTTACATTGTCCACAAGAGCCTTTACCACCACAAGCCGATGGAAGAAAAACACCTGCGTTTGCCATAGAATTAAGAAGTGAACCTCCTGCAGGAAGTGTAATCTCTTTTTCGCCGTTCATAGTGATTTTCACATCGCCCGATGCTACAAGATAGCGTTTGGCAATAAGTAAAACAATCACCAAAAGAATAATCACCAAAAGGAATATGACCAAACTGGTCAATATTGCTG
>JAGCIZ010000223.1 GCA_017648235.1 Paludibacteraceae bacterium | reverse complement strand
TAGTTCGTTCTGAATATAATCTGCAATTGTCAAAGTCTGCTCCGAAGAGTGATATTTTCGTTCTCCATAACGCACCAAAAAATAGAGAATCGAGAGTTCCTGTTTTTCAAAAGCATTTGTCAAAGCGGACGAATACGTTGTCGGTTTCTTCTCAGTTTTTTCAACCGTTTGCGTATTGTTTTTCGTGTCGTAAGACTGACGTTTTTTCTTATTGATTTCGCTATACAAGTTTTCTTCCCTAACGTCCAACAAGCGTGCGCACTCTTTTACATATTCTCCTAACAAGATTTTGTTATTTATCAATGAAATACTTTGCACCATTTCATTAACCACCTCAACTTTCTTCAAAGGGTCTGCAATTGTAGATTTATCGCGCATCAATAGCGACGCCTTAAAATGGATAAAATCTTTCTGATTCTTATCAATAAAATCAATCACTTCATCGGCATTGTGCGATTGTGCATAAGAATCGGGGTCTTCGCCATCGGGCAACTGTAGCATTTTCACATTCATACCAGCTTCCAATAACAAATCAATGGCACGGAAAGAGGCCTTTATTCCAGCAGAATCACCATCATAAATAACGGTTACATTATTTGTAAAGCGTTTTATTTTTTGAATTTGTCCTAAAGTAAGCGAAGTCCCCGACGAGGCAACCACGTTTTCTACTCCCGCCTGAAACATCGAAATAACATCGGCATAACCTTCTACCAAAAAACAACGATTTTGCTTAACAATAGCGTTTTTGGCAAAAAACATTCCGTATAGTTCTTCGCTTTTATTGTAAATCTCAGACTCCGGAGAATTGACGTATTTGGCCGACTTTTCATCTTTTTGTAGAATCCTTCCACCAAAAGCCACTACTTTTCCCGTAAGCGTATGAACAGGAAAAATCACTCGCCCACGAAAACGATCTACTCCCGCAGCACCATCATAAAAAATAGATAATCCGGTTTTTTCCAAAAATTCCTTTTTATAGCCATTTTTTAGTGCTTCTTGAGTAAATGTACTTTTCTCATTGAGGCAATATCCAAGCTGAAATTTTTTAATTATATCGTCGCGAAACCCACGTTCCAAAAAATAACTTTTAGCTACCGCAACGCCTTCGGCATGCTGATGCAAGTTGGAAGAAAAGTACTCTTGAGCAAATTTATTGACAGCAAACATACTTTCTCTGTCGTCCTGTTGCTGCTTTTCCTCATCAGAAATCTCACGTTCGTGAATCTCGATATGATATTTCTTTGCCAAAAAACGCAACGCATCAGGATAAGAAAGATGCTCATGTTCCATCACAAAGTGAACGGAATTTCCACCTTTGCCACAACCAAAGCACTTGAATATACCCTTTGCCGGAGAAACTATAAATGAAGGAGTTTTTTCGTTGTGAAAAGGGCAAAGACCAAGAAAGTTTGTCCCCTGTTTTTTCAACGTAACAAAATCACTTACAACCTCCTCTATCCGAGCAGTTTCAAGTATAAGAGATATGGTTTGCTGATCAATCATTTAACAAGCAAAGTTTGCAGGAATTTTTGCAGTGATGCCTTTGTAAAAATTTTTTATTTCCGCCAATTCTTCCTCTATCATTCCTTTGACAAAAATTTGTTTTCCGAATCCGAGTTCTTTCTTTTTATAGTCGATGTAGGAAAGCACAATAGGTACATTAGCTTTTTGAGCAATGTAGTAAAACCCTCGCTTCCAATCAGGATTATATTTTCTGGTTCCCTCTGGCGTAATTGCTATCTGAAACTCATCGAACTGAGAAAACTTTTCAGCAATTTGATCAGTAAGAGACGTCTTTTTACTTCGGTCAACAGGAATTCCACCTAGAGGTTTCATTATCAGATTAAAAGGAAAACGAAACCACTCTTTTTT
>JAGCIZ010000003.1 GCA_017648235.1 Paludibacteraceae bacterium | reverse complement strand
GAGCACCAATTTTTTACCTAAAAAGGCACTACTTCTAATCTCGTTTCCGTTTTGGTCTTTACCCAAAACTTCTGGAATTTTGTCTCCTACATTCATAATTCTGTACGTTTAATATAGTTTAACATGCAACAAATTTATAGTTTTTTCTGCATATGCCACATTTTATGTCCTAAGAAATTGGTTTGGTTTTTACGAACAAATCCTATTGAAGTGTACAAATTTTCAGCAGCAGGATTATCAAAATCCACCAATAGTCCAAGCTTTTCATGACCTTCTGCAAGAGCTTTTTTACATAGTGCAAAAATTAAATTCCGTCCTATGCCACATCCTCTAAATTCACGAAAAACAGCTATAGAATCCAAATAAAATTCACCCTCGGAGGTTTCTGGTTCCATATTTGGAATAATGCTCGTATAAGATTTTATTACATCAAAAGTTCCACTACGCAATTCTAAAAGCCTTGCTCCAGCATAACCCACAATTGCTCCAACAATTTCATCATCTACCTCCGCAATCAACGAATTCTGAAAACTATATTGAGTTTTCTCCGAACTAGCAATTTGCTCTAACACCTCAAGATAATCTTCTCCACAATAGTTTTTCAATATCTCATCGTCGCCTATTGCCATGACCACAACTTGTGCAATAATTATTGCGTCATTTTTGGTCGCAGGCCTAATTAAAATTGATTTTTCTTTCATAATTTGAAGAGGAAAATTATATCACACAAGTTCTTTAATTTCCAACGTGTATAGAAATACGGTTCCATCAGATAGTTTTAGTCTTGCGGACACTTTTCTAGTTGAAACATAATTTGGTATTTCTACTTCTACACCTTCAACAGTCTCTGAGTCAGAAAAAACTCCATCATTATTGAAGTCAACACTAAATGTCGCACTGATATTTTCAGGCAAAAAAATTGGACAAATATACTTTGAATCACAAGCTACAGGAACAATCAAACGATCCCTTTCATCCGACTCTATTGCTCTAAAAATAAAATAAGTAGAGCCATCAAGAAGAGTGTATTCTATAAAATATTTTTTAAACAATCGTTCAACAACATTCCTTGTATCTCCCATAGGGATATCAGTATACGTCAAATCACTATTCTTGATCCAATTGTTCTCTACTTCAAACCAATCATATTCTTTCGTTATATCGTCAAAAAAGAGTTGCCAACGAGGATAATAATAATCTTTGAGCATTCCAGCCCACTGACGATAAGAGTAATCTCGCAATCCACCATTGTTTGCATGCAAACGATCTCCCCATGTGCTTATGAGAGTCCTTGCGTTTAGTTCCAACCATTGCTTATCTTTTTCAGTAGTTTGTTCTGCTTCATCAGCTATACTGCGCGCCATTTGAGTCCATCTTCCCAACATGAAATTTGTATTAGTATTCAACAGCTCATCAATATCAAGAATGAGTTGCAGATATAGATTTTTCAATTGATTAAATTTTATTTTATCTTCCTCCTCTAACGCTAAATCAATAGATTTTAGCAAAAAATAGGAATAATCTGTAAGAGCTTGACGGGTTATGTCTACAAGGTCATAATTGTAGTTCTTCCCACTAAGATTAGAATCAAACAACAAGTTTGCCGCATAAATAACATTCTGAGGATTATAAAAAATATCCGTACCTCCCCAACTTGAAACTCTTTTCACCTCTAAACTTGGGCGGGCACAAACCACAGCCTCATGAGGTCCCTGCAACGCAGTAGAACAATTCAAAGCCGAAACGCGCAATTTTTCCCATGCTTCTTTTGCCAAAGAACTTTCCTTTCCATAGCGCCTTGTTGCATAACTTCGCAACCATTCTTTACTTTCTGGTTTTGATTCTAACCAAGGTAATTCAAAAATCAAATCGTACATTATAGGCATTGATTCTATAGCTTCGGGCGTTGCTCCAATTCCTTTTATATTTTCATAAAGATTCTTACTCGTAAAATACTTTTCTATATTTTTGTCAAATCTACCCATAAATCCAGTTCTTCCACCAAAATTTGGGAGACTGCAGTAAATCGCATCATGACCTTTGAGTTCTTCAAAATGTTCGTATACATCTGCAAAAAGATCAAGTACAACAAGATTCCCTTTTTCTACCTCATCTAAAACCTTATATTGATCATTGCTCCACTGCCAAAACTGAATTACCCATTTTTCGTCAATATCACTATTTGCCTCATACATTGCTTCTGCTATTGAACTATATGCCTTCGCCACATCAATACCGCTTGTATTTGCTCCTTCATGAAAAGGGTCCATACTATAAAAACAAGACTTTCCCATCACTTCGTGTAACACTTCATAATAGTTTTTAGCCATCTTAGCAAAGGTTTTACTATTAGGGTCAAGAATATGAGGACGATAAAAAAAGCACCAATTTCCTTGGCATAAAGTTGAATTATTTGTTTTTGTCATGAAATCAGAAGGAACCATACCACTAAATCCTGGCAACACAGGTTGCATTCCAAATTCCCGCATTCTATTACCAATCTTTTTTGCCAATTGTTCTTGACGAGCATACCACCATTCAGGATTAGGTCCTCCCCATCCTTCGAGATTGTTCATTCCCCACCACGCTTGAAAACAAGGTCCTGCAACAAATTTATTGACATCATCCAAAGAATATCCATAATAAGTCATTAATAGTTTTTTCCACACTACATCCAAACCAACAATTTGCAACGGCATGTTAATTCCATGAAGCGCCATCCAATCGATTTCTTGTTGCCATCGTTCCCATGTCCACACCGACATTGAATATGAAAAAGTACAATAATTCAAGTAATATCTATAATCAGCAGAACATATTCTTTCCTCGTCGTTGGATGGCAGTGGAAGATAAAGGGCACTCAAATCGACTTTCATATTGCCCCAAGAAAGGTTTATGTTGGCATAATGATTAAAATACCAATTGAGTCCTGTAGTTACCGAAAGCAGTGAATTTCCTCTAATGCAAGGTTTCTTATTTTTCGAAGTGATAATAAATTTATCTTTCCCATCTTTAGAAAGAGATTCGTCTACAATCAAAATAAATTTATCAGCACATCCTTCCCCCCCTATTCGTTGTAGAAAATCAACCAAAACCGAAGGATTTTCTTCCAAAGAAAACACATAAGTAGATACAAAAAAAGAAAATAAAAATAAGAGAATTACTCTTTTCATAATGAACTCATTTTTTAACCTAATGCAACATCAAGTATCATCATCGCCACAAAACCAATAGCAAAACCTATGGTAGAAAGATTAGAATGCTCACCGCTATGCGAAGAAGGGATGAGTTCCTCTACTACAACATAAATCATTGCACCCGCAGCAAAAGCAAGCAAATATGGGAATATACCTATCAAATACTCTATTAACAAAATTGTAACTACGGCTGACATTGGTTCTACAATTCCGGAAAGGACTCCAAATCCTAACGCCTTTTTACGAGAAAAACCCTGTGAACGTAAAGGCAATGATATAATTGCTCCCTCTGGCATGTTTTGCAATGCAATACCTAAAGCAAGCGAAATAGCCGCTGCCATTGTCATATCCACTTGGCCTGAAATTGCTCCTGCAAGAACAACACCAACTGCCATTCCCTCCGGGATATTGTGCAATGTAACTGCAAGCATAAGCATAGTAGATTTTCTTAACAAAGAAGGAAATCCTTCCGGAACTGAACTATTCACATGCAAGTGAGGAGTAAAAGCATCGAGCAAAAGCATAAAAGCAATTCCTACTAAAAATCCTATGGCTGCTGGTAACCAAGCAATTCCACCAATATTCTCCGTTGCTGTAATAGCCGGTATGAGCAACGACCACACAGCAGCAGCCACCATCACTCCTGACGCAAACCCCAACAATGTATTTTGCATTTTTTGGGCTATTTTTTGTCCTAGAAACAAAGCACTTGATGCACCCAATACCGTTCCTATGAAAGGTAACAAAACCACAATTGCAATATCAAAAGCTGTCATAATATCCTCACTTTTATAAGAACAAAAATATCATTTTTTTCAACAAGAATCTATTTTCATCAACCAAAAGAGAAAACATTTAGAAATCAAACATTTTTTACTTAATTTTGCAATAGAGTTAAAAAATTAGGAAAGAAAAAAATGACAAAAACAAAGGACGTGTTAATAGAGGTTGCTCGCCAACTTTTTGCAGAAAAAGGCAAAGAAAATACTACAATGAACGATATTGCATTGGAGTCAAAAAAAGGGCGTCGCACCATATATACCTACTTTAGCACCAAAGAAGAAATTTTTCTTTCCGTAATCGAGAGAGAACTTCGTGATTTGCTTGATGCTCTTGTGACTGTAGAAAAGAAAAACATACCTGCCGACGAAAAACTCAAGGAATATATTTTTGTTCGCTTAGATAAGTTCAAGGAAATTATAGAACGAAACGGAACCCTGAAAGCTTC
>JAGCIZ010000222.1 GCA_017648235.1 Paludibacteraceae bacterium | reverse complement strand
GCTTTCGGTTGCTGAAAAATTGATTGCGAAAGAGCGTGCGAAAAAAGAGTTGGCGTGCGTTTTTCAAGCTTTGCGCATTGAGGTAAACAAAGAGATGGATGCCTTGAAGCAACTTTTGATGCAGTCGGCAGAAGTGTTGAAAGTGGGCGGACGATTGTCGGTGCTTTCTTATCACTCGCTCGAAGATCGTTTGGTGAAGAATTTTATGAAAACGGGCAATTTTGATGGCAAAGTAGAAAAAGATTTTTACGGGAATGTAATTGCTCCGCTCAAGATGACGTCGAATAAAGTGATTGTACCATCGGCAGAAGAAGTTGAGCGAAATCCTCGCTCACGAAGTGCAAAATTGCGTGTAGCAGAAAAAGCATAAAGGAAGAGAAATGAATTGGCAATTTTGGAAAAATCAAAAAGTTGCAAATAAAAGCAATAACGGCATTTTGAAGGATATTTTTTCTGGAAATATTTTTCAAGACAAACGCTTTTATAAACAGATTCCATTTCTCGCAACTATTATCTTAATGATGTTTTTCTATATAGACAATCGCTATGTTTGCGAGAGACAGTTGGAAAAGATATCTGAACTCGAAAAACAACTTGTTGATAGAGAATATCAATACTTAACCATCTCCTCGTTGTTAATTCAGAGTAGTCAGCAGTCGGAAGTCCACGAAAAGGTAAAAAAAAGTAATCTAAACCTAAATCCATTAACATCACCAGCTGTAGAAGTAAAAAAATGAAGAACGAAAAGAAAAATATGATGATAATTTTTGGAATCTTCTACATATTCCTTTTCATGTTTTTCATTAGGGTTGTGTATGGAATTTTTGTCATACAAGTTGTTGAAAAAGTCGCTTGGGACGAGGTGGCTTCTAATATTCATCGCGAATTTGAAGTTGACGAACCTGCAAAACGAGGAAATATTTATTCTTGCGATGGACAACTTATGGCAAGTTCTATTCCTTCGTACAAACTTTATTGGGACGCTCGGGTTGCACATCTACAAGAAAAACCAGATTCATTTTATAAGTACGTAGATTCATTGGCATACTGTTTCTCCGAGATGTTTGGTTGCAAATCGCAGTCAGAGTACAAAAAAATGTTTGTCAATGCGTACAGAAAAAAAGAAGGTCGTGTATCCTTGCATCCAAAAGAAGTCTCATATTTCGATCTTCAGGAAGTAAAAAAGTTTCCTATTTTTTCTTTAGGGCAAGTAAAAGGAGGACTTATAGTTGAAGACCGTTTACGACGTCAAAAACCTTTTGGCTCGCTAGCTTCGCGAACAATAGGTTCTATTCTATCGAGCAATAAAAAAGGTAATAGCGGTATCGAAAAAAAATTTGACGAGGTACTACAAGGCAAACCCGGAAAAGCCACAATACAACGTTATGCAGGCAAAAGCAAATCTATAAAACACGTCATTGAACAACCACAGAATGGGTTAGACATTACTACTACTATAAATATGGGAATGCAAGATATTTCCGAAAAATCTTTGCGTAGCGTACTTACAAAAATTGATGCAGAAAGAGGTTGTGTGGTTCTAATGGATGTAAAAACAGGAGAAATAAAAGCATGTTCAAATCTTATTAAAGATAAGAATGGTGCATACAATGACTCTGAGAACATGGCAGCAAATGCGTACGAACCAGGATCTACGTTTAAGATTTTTTCTTTGATGGTTGCTATCGAAGATGGAGTTGTTGACACAAACACAATGGTAGATACCTACGATGGAATTTATAAGTTTTCTGGAAGAAACATGGTAGATCATAATCACGACAAAGGAGGTTATGGAAAAATTACTATTGCTCAAGGATTGGCTTATTCGTCTAACATTGTTGTATCAAGAGTGATTGAAGAAAATTATGGAAATCGCAAAGAAAAGTTCGTAAATCGTCTTTATGAAATAGGATTAAACAGAACGCTAGATATTGAAATACCTGGAATTCAAACTCCTAAAATAAAGCACCCAAAAGATTCGGCAGTTAATTGGTATGGAACCACGTTGCCATGGATGAGTATTGGATATGAAGTACAAATCCCTCCTATTTACACTTTAGCTTATTACAATGCTATTGCCAACGATGGAGTTTTTGTTCAACCATTTTTGATCAAAAACATTTCAAAAAGTGGAGAGGTTATAGAATCATTCGAGACAAAAATTATTAATTCTTCTATTTGCTCACAATCTACACTTTCTAAAGTTAGGTCGATGTTAGAAGGAGTAGTGGATTATGGAACAGGCAAGGCAGCGGCTTCCAAAACTATTAAAATTGCAGGAAAAACAGGAACTGCTCAAATTGGGTACAAAAACAACCGTCCGGAAGCGCATTTACTTACGTTTTGTGGTTATTTCCCAGCCGACAATCCTTTGTATTCATGCATAGTTTCAATCAAAGTTCCAAATCGCGGATACTCACATTCGGCAGGAGCAACTAGTGGGATTGTTTTCAAAAACATTGCAGAACAGATTTATGCACAAAAAGTTAGGCTAACTCCAAACGAATTTGCCAAAACATGCGAGGTAGAAAAATCATTCCCTTCGGTAAAAAATGGTGATTTTGATCAAACTAAAGTTGTTCTAAAAGAATTGAATTTGGATTTCGCTTTGGAAAGTAAAAAATCTGCTTGGGTACAATGTTGCACGGCAGATAGTACTACTTTGGTGTTCAATGCAATGGAACTCGACAAAAATGAAATCCCCAACGTTGTTGGGATGGGGGCAAAAGATGCAGTGTTTTTGATTGAGAAGTGTGGAGTTAGAGCGTGTATTTCGGGAACGGGAAAAGTGGTGTCGCAATCGATTGCAGCAGGCACTAAACCACAAAAAGGTAATATTGTTTATTTGAACTTAAAATAAAAGAATTATGATGCTATCGGAAATTCTAAAAGGCGTAAAGGTTTTGACAAATTTGACAAACGATGTAGCGATAAGAAGCATTTGTTTCGACTCTCGCAAAGTTGCAGAAGGCGACGTTTTTGTAGCTACTCGTGGTACTGCTGTTGATGGACATAATTTTATTACAAAAGCAGTGGAGCAAGGTGCTGTAGCTGTAGTTTGCGAAACTTTGCCAGAAAAAATTGCCGAGAATGTTGTTTATGTTCAAGTTGCAGATAGTGCTGATGCTTTAGGAATTATGGCATCTAATTTTTACGAAAATCCATCGCAAAACTTAACACTTGTCGGTGTTACAGGAACAAACGGAAAAACCACTATTGCAACGCTACTTTATCAACTTTTTAGAGCAATGGGTTATAAAGTTGGATTGCTTTCTACTGTATGTAATTACATTAACGACGAGGCGGTTGAATCAACTCACACAACGCCCGATGCGTTGGCGTTGAATGCACTTTTGGCACGAATGGTTGATGCAGGTTGCGAGTATGCGTTTATGGAAGTGAGTTCGCACTCGGTAGAGCAACGTCGCATTGCGGGACTGAAGTTTAGAGGCGGAATCTTTACTAATCTTACTCGTGATCATTTGGATTATCATAAAACGGTGGAGAATTATCTGAGAGCCAAAAAACGTTTTTTTGATGAATTGCCAAAAATCGCTTTTGCATTGACCAATCTTGATGATAAAAATGGTGAGGTGATGTTGCAAAATTGCGTGGCAGAGAAAAAAACTTATTCGTTGCGTACGTTGGCAAATTTCAAAACTCGCATTCTTGAAAATTCTTTCGACGGAATGTTGCTCGAAATGAACGGGCGCGAAGTGATGATGCCATTTGTTGGACGTTTCAATGCTGCAAATCTTTCGGCTGTTTTTGGTGCTGCAGTGTTGTTGGGCTTCGACGAACTCGAAGTGCTTACAAAGTTAAGCTCGCTCAAGTCGGTTTCAGG
>JAGCIZ010000221.1 GCA_017648235.1 Paludibacteraceae bacterium | reverse complement strand
TCGGAAGAGAATTGTTATGTTCGCCCTATAGTTAATCAGGGAGATTCTATTTCTATAACAAAAGGACGTCATCCCGTTATAGAGAAGCAGCTTCCTTTAGGAGAGGAATATATTCCTAATGATGTTTATTTAGATAGGGAAAAACAGCAGATTATAATTATAACTGGACCAAATATGGCGGGTAAATCGGCACTTTTGCGCCAAACAGCATTGATTGTTTTGATGGCGCAAATTGGGTGTTTTGTTCCTGCCGAATCAGCGCAAATTGGTGTAGTAGATAAAATTTTCACTCGTGTTGGAGCTTCGGATAATATTTCGATGGGCGAATCTACTTTTATGGTAGAAATGAATGAGGCAGCGAGTATTTTGAATAACATCTCGGAGCGTAGTTTGATTCTTTTTGATGAACTTGGACGAGGAACAAGTACTTATGATGGAATCTCGATTGCTTGGGCTATAGTTGAATATATTCACGAGCATAACAACATAAAAGCGAAGACACTTTTTGCAACTCATTATCACGAACTCAATGAAATGGAAAAATCATTTGCTCGGATAAAAAATTATCATATTGCAGTAAAGGAGGTTGAAAAGCAGGTTGTTTTTCTTAGAAAGTTGGAACGAGGTGGTAGTGAACATAGTTTTGGTATTCACGTGGCCAAAATGGCAGGAATGCCAAGAAGTGTAGTTAAGAGAGCAGATGAGATTCTGCAACAATTGGAAGAGGCTAATCGTAATTCAGGGAGTGAGGTTTCTTCAAAGCCAACAAAAAAAATGGCAACAGAAAGAGAAGGTCTTCAACTAAGTTTTTTCCAACTCGATGACCCTGTTCTTGAAGCTATTCGTGATGAAATAAAGAATACGGATATCAATAATTTGACACCTATTGAGGCGCTTAACAAGTTAAACGAAATAAAAAGAATAATCACAGGAAAGCAAAGAAGATGAGCAAAAAATTTTACATAGAAACATACGGATGCCAAATGAATGTTGCCGATAGTGAAGTAGTGGCATCAGTGCTAAATATGGATGGTTTTGATGTAACTAATCAGATTGATGAAGCAGATTTGATTCTTGTAAACACTTGTTCAATACGAGATAATGCAGAACAAAAAATTATTTCTAGATTACAGTATTTCAACTCTTTACGTAAAAAAAACAAATCGCTTGTTGTGGGAGTGATTGGATGTATGGCAGAGCGTGTCAAAGATGATTTGGTGCAAAACTATGGAGTTGATTTGGTTGCAGGACCTGACGCTTATCTTGATTTGCCCAATTTGATTGGGGCGATAGAAAAGGGAGAAAAGGCCGTTAATGTAGAACTTTCCACCACGGAAACATACAAAGACATTATTCCACTTCGTATTGGTAACTCCATTTCTGGATTTGTTTCCATTATGCGTGGTTGCAATAATTTTTGCTCCTATTGTATTGTACCTTACACTAGGGGAAGAGAGCGTAGCCGTCAAGTGCAAAGTATTTTGAGTGAGGTTGCTGACTTGCAGAACAAAGGTTACAAAGAGGTAACTCTTTTGGGTCAAAATGTAAATTCATATTGCTATAACGAGGAAGGAGGAGAACCGGTTACTTTTTCGCAATTACTTGAGATGGTAGCAAAATCTTTCCCAGAAATGAGAATACGTTTTACCACATCTCATCCCAAAGATATGTCTGACGAGACGCTTGAAGTTATTGCCAAGTACGACAATCTTTGCAAATTTATTCATCTTCCTGTGCAGTCGGGCAGTAGTAGAATTTTGAAATTGATGAACCGAAAATATACTCGTGAATGGTATCTGGAACGAATAGCTGCTATTCGTCGGATTCTCCCCGATGCGGCTATCAGTACTGATGTTTTTTGTGGATTTCATAGTGAAACAGAAGAAGATCATCAGGAAACATTGAGTTTGATGAGCGAAGTTTGCTTCGATTCTGCTTTTATGTTCAAATATTCTGAACGTCCGGGAACTTTTGCTTCTAAGAATCTTCCTGACAATATTTCTGAAGAGATAAAACTTCGCCGTTTGAACGAAATCATGCAACTTCAAGGAACTTGTTCGTTAAAAAGAAACCAAATGGACATAGGAAAAACTTTT
>JAGCIZ010000220.1 GCA_017648235.1 Paludibacteraceae bacterium | reverse complement strand
TTAACCGATTCAACACAATTTCCGTTCTTATCATAATTGTAGATTCTGCGAGACACATCATCATTGAACGACCAAAATTCCTCTATGCGATAACCGTTCTCGTTATAAACAATACGACCCAAAGCACCAATTGTATCTCCCTTAATCACTTCGCCCAAATCGTACGTCGCACGATAATTGGTTATTCTGTACGACTTTACCTTGCCGAGCAAATCATCATTTTCCCAATCGGTAGTTTTTTCTTTTTTAGTTTGACACGCAGCAAGAAGCAAGATTGCGACAAAAAAACAAAAACTCTTTTTCATCATTTTTTTCTATAAAAAAAAACATAAAACTATTTAGTAGAACCAAAATATTTCAATTTCTCATTCCACCACACCCAAAGCAAGAACAAAGCAGCGTAGAAAAGATACTTTGTAACATATTCGTGGTAAAAATCGAACATGTGATAATAATCTCTCACAATCCAAATCAGAAATAACAAACGTGCAATGTTGAACACAAAACATACAAAAACTCCAAAAGGAATAAACCACATCTTCCGACTCCAACTTCCACGAGCAAAAAGAATAATACAAGCAAACAAAAACATTTGTTTCAGTCCATTACACGCCCATACCACAGTAACAGTATTTCCGTTTGGGAACAAAAATTGCCGAGGAGCACTCATCGCCACCTCCACTCCAAGAAATCCAAAAATGCTACGAACTACTTCTACCGTCATTTGCGTAACATAGGCAAATGGAGCAGAAATATCAACAAAACCTAACCAAGTTAGGTCTGTAACTCTCAAATCATCATTATATGAAATGGAATATTTCCAAAAAAAATGACAAACAAACAAGACAACTAGAAAACGAAAAACATCTTGATATTGTTTCACAAAAGGCAGGAAGCAAGTTTTCAAATCACTGTTTTTCAAAGTCTTCATATTCGAATAAAATTACGCAAAAATAAGAAAAACGAATCTATTTGACGCAGAATTCTGCTATCTTTGTACGTTTTGATTTTGTAGCAATGGCAAAAAGTAAGTTCTACGTGGTTTGGGTCGGAAGAAAAACAGGCGTTTTTGCTTCATGGGAAGAATGTCAGAAACAAATTCTAGCATTCCCCAATGCACAATACAAATCATTTTCTACTCAACAAGAAGCAGAACTGGCTTTCAAACAAGAATATAAAAACTTTATTAAGCCGAAATCAAAGGACAAAAAAACAAGTTGGCAAAATGCTCAAAACCAACCCATGACGCAAAGCCTTGCAGTAGACGCAGCTTGCAGCGGAAATCCCGGAAAAATGGAATATAGAGGAGTATTGGTTGAGTCAAATAAAGAGATTTTTCGAATGGGTCCACTAGACGATGCAACAAATAACATCGGTGAGTTTTTGGCCATAGTGCATGGTTTGGCATTGCTCAAAAAAGAAGGACTCGACATTCCCATATACTCAGATAGTAGAAATGCGATTGCTTGGGTAAAACAAAAAAAATGCAAAACAAAACTCAATCCAAACCCCAAAAACCAACGCACGTTTGAACTCATTGCACGAGCAGAAAAGTGGTTGTGCGAAAATGACTACTCCACTCAGGTTCTAAAGTGGGA
>JAGCIZ010000219.1 GCA_017648235.1 Paludibacteraceae bacterium | reverse complement strand
GGAGCTGTGTAGCCAATGATTGTCCAACCACCATAAACATTTGATTCTGAGAAGTAAGCCTGTTGCAACTTTACGTAGGATTAATATGAAAATGGTTTCTAGCAAAAGGCTAGAAACCAAAGGGGTTAGAGTTTTTTGAATTTGCGCATTTCTTTGTCTAAGATGGTGTCAATGTATTTGGCGTAAATCAGCGTGGTGGAAATTTCTCGATGCCCTAAAAGTTTACTTGTTACGGCAAGAGGAATGTCTAGCGAAAGACAAGTTGTTGCAAAAGTGTGTCTAGCCAAATGGCAATGCAAACGTTGAGAAATCCCAAGGCGATTTGCGCCACTGCGTAAAAATTTATTGAAGTAAGAATTTTCAGAGACTTTCAAACATTTGCCTTCGTTGCATTTAGGTAATAATGCTTTTGCTTGTTCTGGAATCGGAATATAAACATAATCGCCAGTTTTATGCATTTGCTTGCGGATTTTACCATCTTTAATTTCATCAAAAGTCAAAGACTTTAAATCGGAATAACGCAAGCCTGTAAAACAACTAAAAAGAAACGCTCGAACCGCATTGCGTTCAGGGATTCGTAGCATATTCTCATGTTCCATAAAGCGATAAAAAAGTTTTCGTAAATCAGATACATTTAAAAATTGTCTGTGAGAATAAACGCGTTTGATTTTTATATCAGCAAATGGATTTTCAGAAATGACACCTTTTGTCATTAAACGACGAGAAAAATTTCTTAAAACAGAAAGAGCTTTTGCAATTGTTGCTGGCTTATTCCCTAATTCAATTAAATGGTTGCGATATTCTTTTACAAATTGAGAATTAATTTCTTCACAATGCAAATTGGGAGCATAGTGAAATAATTTTTGAAGACAATAATAATAGCTTCGTTTGGTAAAACGAGAAAGTTCTTCGCTAGACTCTTCTAACGTTTTTAAAGCGATGTTTTTAAACAACATAATATCTCCTGGCCCAAAAAAGGCGGAATTACCTTTGTAAAAGGGGCCAAAGCAAGATTATCAAAAATGTAAAGTCCCGCTTTTTTCTAAAAATTTTCTGCCTAATGAGGAAAACCGTAGGTTCTATTCTATTTTGGAATAAAAAAAATGTGTTTTTTTGTGAATTTTTTGTTCGTTTTTCGTTTAATAAATATATAATAGGAACAACCTTTTATTGGCGACCCCTTAAAAAGTGCTGATTTTTGCAAAATTTCGAGCAAAAACAAGGTTATGACAAAAAAATGACATTTTTTTGACAAATCTCTTGACTTTTGTGACAAAAACTTGTATATTAGTGGTTGAAAGGGCAGTTTGCCTAAAAAACTTGCAAACTTCAACAAGGAGAAAATCATGAAAAAGCAAGGTTTTACACTCATTGAATTGATGGTCGTTGTTGTGATCATCGGTATCCTCGCCGCTGTAGCAGTTCCAAAACTCTTCGGCATGATCGCTAAGTCCAAAGCTTCTGAAGTAGGCCCAGCTGCTGGAACCTACGTAAAGTTGCAACAGGCTTACT
>JAGCIZ010000218.1 GCA_017648235.1 Paludibacteraceae bacterium | reverse complement strand
GCCAAAATACCCTTCAAAATATTTGCTGGTTTTTGAGGAAGAATAAAACTCAACTCTTTATCACTTTTTACAGTTTTATTCATAAAGCGAACCAAACGATGAGCATCAGTAGCTACAAAAATTAGACATTCATTCTTAATATCAAACAGAATACCTGTCATTGTAGGTCGTAAATCATCAGTAGCTGTAGCAAAAATCGTCTTATTAATTCCGCTTGCCAATTGACTTGATTCTATCACAAAAGAATTATTTTCTTCTTCTAAAGTAGGCAATATAGGAAACTCATCACCCGACTGCCCAACTAAATTGTAAACTCCCAAACTTGACTTCAAAGAAACCTCCAAAGTGCTTTCGTTTACAGAAAAAGTAAGGGGTTGTTCAGAGAATTCTTTCAAAATATCTAACAACATTTTTGCTGAAATCGCAATCAAACCTTCTCCTTCGGTTTGCTCAATTTCAAGAGAAGTAACCAATGTTGTTTCCAAATCCGAAGCCGTTACCGTAAGTTTTCCGTCTTCTACTTTGAACAAGAAATTATCCAAAATAGGCATTGTGTTTTTTGAGCCAATCACACGACTAATTGATTGCAAATGACTCAACAACGATGTGCTTGATACAATAAATTTCATAATATAAACGTATTTAATTCTTCAAAATAAAGTCACAAAGGTAGTCCGTTTTTTTGACAAAACGAAAAAAAACAAAAATTCTTTTTCCCGTTTATTCTTATTCAAACCTAATTGTTTGGGCAGGAGAAATTTTGGAGATAACAACCGATGGAATTATTAGAATAATGAAAGCTATTGATGCTGTCGCAATATTTAGTAATAACCATGCAAGCACATCTAATGAAATAGGAACTGTACTTACATAATAAGCCGAAGGATCAAGAGGAATAAGATGTGAAAAATGTTGTAACAAACACAATAAAACCCCGATTACATTTCCCCAAAACATTCCTTTCCCAATAAGAAAAGTAGATTGAAAAATAAAAATCTTACGAATTGTCCAATCGTTTGCTCCAATGGCTTTTAGCAAACCAATAGTTGAAGTTTTTTCTAAGATCAAAATCAATAAACCTGAAACTATATTAAATCCAGCTACGGCAAGCATCAAAAAAAGTATTACCCAAGCATTAATATCAAGCATGTCGAGCCAACCAAAAATATGGGGAGAAATCTGCTGAATGGTTTTTATTTGATAGGTAGTACCATTTTCATCAAATCGATTTGCAATTTTAGAGAAAATAGAAAATTGAACATCTTCAATACAATCAAAATCCTCTGCAATGACTTCGATAGAACTAATTTGGTCCGAGTTCCATTTGTTTAACTTCTGTAAGTGCTGCATATCAGCGAGGACAAAAAGTTTATCGTACTCAGAAATGTTGGTGTTAAAAATTCCGCTGACAACAAATTTTCTGGCTCGAATCTGATCTTGAAGGAAGTAACATAAGAAATCATCGCCAATATCCAATGAAAGCATATTTGCAAGATTTTCTGAAATAAGTACACCTTTTGAGAGTGTGCTATCTGCAAGTTGCAAACAATCCCCCTTGATTAGATTTTTCTTAAAAAAATCCCAATTAAAATCACTTCCGATTCCCTTAATTACAATGCCTTGAAAATCTTTCTCTGTTTTAATTATCGCTGGTTTTGTAACTATGCGTTGAACGTGTTTTACTTTAGCAATTTCAGCAATTTCCGAAGCAAACTTTTTGTCTACTTTTATGGGATAGGTTTCATAAGTACCATTTCCGTCAAAATTTGAAATTTGAACGTGTGAGCCAAATCCAATAACTTTTTCTCGAATTTCTCGTTTGAACCCTAAAATGATAGAAACAGCCAAAATCATTATTGCTAAGCCAGTAGCAACCCCTGCTACCGCAATTTTCACCGCTGGACGCGACATTTGTTTATTACAACTTTTGTCGTAATAAAAACGCTTGGCAATAAAGTATTCTAAGTTCATGTCTATCCAATTCTTCCTGGATACTGCTCCAAAGCTTTTTCAAGTACAAATAAAGCTTTTTGTAATTCCTCTTTTTTTAGAACATAAGCAATGCGTGCTTCGTTTTTTCCTAAAGCTTGCGATGTATAAAATCCACTTGCAGGAGCCACCATAACAGTTTGATTCTCGTATGAAAAATCGTTCAATAGCCAACGGCAGAATTTGTCGCAATCGTCTATTGGAAGTTTTGCCATTGTGTAGAAAGCTCCCATTGGCATAGGTGTATAAACTCCGGGTATTTTATTCAGACCTTCAATTAAAAAGTTACGACGTTCCAAATACTCTTCATAAGTATTTCTCAAATAATCTTCGGAAGCATCAAGAGAAGCCTCCGCTATAAGTTGGCCTATAAGTGGCGGACTTAAGCGTGCTTGACAATATTTCATTACATTCTCGCACACTTTTTTATTTCTGCAAACCAACGCGCCAATTCGGATTCCACATTCGCTGTATCGTTTTGAAAAAGAGTCAATTAGAATTACATTTTCTTCAATTCCTTCCAATGAAAGTGCAGAAACGTAATGCTCGTCAGTATAACAAAACTCACGATAAACTTCGTCGGAGAAAAGAAATAAGTCGTATTTCTTTACCAAATTTCTCAATTGCATCATTTCCTCTTTTGAGTAAAGGTAGCCGGTTGGATTATTTGGATTGCAAATTAAAATTCCCTTTGTTTTTGGAGTAATTAGTTTCTCAAACTCAGCTATTGATGGAAGAGCAAATCTACTTTCTATGGTTGAAACCAATGGGCGAACATTTACACCAGCACCTAAAGCAAAAGCTGTGTAATTGGCGTACGCAGGCTCAGGAACAATAATTTCATCACCCTGATCAAGACAACTCATAAAAGCAAAATTTACGGCTTCAGATCCTCCTGTGGTTATGATTATATCATCGGCATCAACATTGATGTTGAATTTTTTGTAATAAGCAACCATTTTTTCTCGTAAAGAAAAGAAACCTTGACTAGGACTATATTCCAATATTGACCGGTCAATTTTTCTCAATGTGTCAAGGGCCATTTGTGGCGTTGCTATATCGGGTTGACCAATGTTAAGGTGATAAACTTTTATCCCTTTTTGCTTCGCTTTGTCGGCAAGTGGAGTGAGCTTTCTTATAGGAGATGAAGGCATTTGTTGCCCTCTAACTGATGTTTGAGGCATAACTTATTCTATTTTTCGCAAAGATACAATAAAGAAACGAATGTATAAATAGCAATTAAGAAGGAATATCAATCCTAGTTAAAAACAGAAAATAACCTCTAGAAAAATGTTTTTCTAAGAGGTTATTTCCTTTCAAGAAAATTATTTTTATTCTTCTACTTCCCAACCCAAAGCACTTGCCCCAAGTACTGCAGCATCTGCTTCTTTAAGCGACGAGAACAATAATTTCACTTTACCTTTCCATAAGCGAAGTACGTTTTCTTCCATTGCTTCACGCACAGGTTTCATAATGTAATC
>JAGCIZ010000217.1 GCA_017648235.1 Paludibacteraceae bacterium | reverse complement strand
TCAGTTAGTCCGTGGCGTTGCATATATTCTTCAATTCCTTCTACCACTTTTACAGTAATAGATGGGTCAATAAAGTTAGCCGTTCCTATTTGCACTGCACTTGCTCCTGCTAGCAAAAACTCAATAGCGTCAGTAGCATTCATAATGCCTCCAAGACCGATGATAGGGATATTTACTGCTTTGCTCACTTGCCACACCATTCTCAGCGCAATAGGTTTTACGCAAGCCCCCGATAATCCGCCAGTAATAGTTGAAAGGATGGGTTTGCGTTTCTCAGCATCGATGGCCATTCCGAGCAGAGTATTGATGAGCGAAACACTGTCGGCACCAGCCGATTCTGCTGCTCGAGCAATCTCTGTAATGTCGGTTACGTTGGGAGAGAGTTTCACGATGAGCGTTTTCTGATAAACATTTCGCACTGCGGCAACAACCTCTTCTGCAGCTTGTGCAGAGGTGCCAAATGCCATTCCTCCTTGCTTTACGTTGGGGCAAGAGATGTTGAGTTCTATGGCAGGAATGTGTTCTAGTGCATTTATCTTTTCGGCAGTGGCAACGTAATCTTCAATGCACGACCCCGAAACGTTGACAATGACGTTTGTGTCCAATGTTTTAAGTTTTGGATAGATGTTTTCAATAAGATAATCTACTCCTTTATTTTGTAGCCCAACGGCATTGAGCATTCCCGAAGGCGTTTCGGCCATGCGTGGATAGGGATTTCCTTCGCGGTGATGCAGGGTAGTGCCTTTCACAATGAACCCTCCCAAGCGATTCAAATCTATGAAATCTGCAAACTCAAAACCATATCCAAAAGTTCCTGAAGCAGTGAGCACAGGATTTTTTAGTTCCAATTGTCCTATTTTTACGTTGGTATTCATAATTTTCTCTTTTTTTACCATTTCAACTCTTTTATGTTAAATACCGGACCATCGGTACAAACGCACTTGTGTCCCTCTTTTGTGTCAGTAACGCAGCAAAGACATGCTCCAAGTCCGCAAGCCATTGTGTTTTCGAGCGACACTTCGCAGTCGATGTTACGCTCTTGAGCCATTTTGGCAACGGCTTTCATCATTGGAGTTGGTCCGCACGAAAATATCTTGTCGAACTGACGTTTTCCCCAAACGGAGTGTTGCGTTACAAAGCCGCTTTCGCCTTCTGAGGCATCTTCGGTGGTGATACAAACTTCCCCAAACTCCTTAAAACAAGCTATTTGCATAAGGTCTGACGATGTTCGGGCTCCAAGTAGGAAAGTTACTTCGTTGCCTTTTTCTTTGAGTTTTTTGCCCAAATAGAGTAGTGGAGCAACGCCTACTCCACCACCAACGAGTAGCGTTTTCTGAGGTTTTTTGGGGAGCGAAAATCCGTTGCCAAGTGGCAACACAAGGTTGATTTTTGTGCCTTTTTCGAGCATCGAAATGGCTCTTGTGCCTTTTCCCACAAGCTGAACGAGTAGCCAAAGTTCGTGGCTCTCTTCCGAATAGTAGTGAACGGAAATGGGGCGACGAAGAAATACATCTTTCTGATTATCAATGCGAACTTCGACAAACTGACCTGCCAAAATTTCTCCATCGATGGGGCAATGCAGCTTCAGTAGCACGTTGCGCTCGTTGAGTTGTTCGAGGTTGAGCACCTCAAGATCCATAATTTGTTTTTTCATATCTTATGCTGTTTTTATCTATTTTTCCTCTTCGTACCAACTTGCGTACATCGAGTAGTTGTGGGCAATTTTCTGATTGATTTCTTTGGCTTGTTCTGCCGAAACTTCTTTTACCTGCTTAGCCGGAACACCAGCCCAAATGGTATTAGGAGGAACTATTGTTCCGCTCAGTACCAGCGCGTTAGCAGCAATTATAGCTCCTTCGCCTATCACTGCGCCGTCCAGCAGAGTGGCTCCCATGCCTATGAGCGCATAGTCTTTAACGGTGGCTCCGTGGATGGTAACATTATGACCTACCGACACAAAATTTCCAATTTCGATGGTCGATTTTTCGTAAAGTGTGTGCAGAACGGCTCCGTCCTGAATGTTTACGTCGTTGCCAATGCGAATGGTGTTTACATCTCCACGCAAAACTGCGTTGAACCAAATGCTACAATTATTGCCAATGGTTGTGTCGCCAATGATTGTTGCCGTTTCGGCCAAAAAACAATTTTCTCCAATTTTTGGAGTGAAACCTCTTACTGATTTTATTAGTGCCATTTTTCTCTTTTTTTGGCAAAAATACGAAAAAGTTGTTAGAGATTTTTTGGCTTTTGAAAAGAGCTGTAAAAACCCACTTTTTTTGGGAAGTGGTATAAATCTTTATTTTCTATTTGACATAATATAAATTATGTGATTTTTGTATTTCAGTTTTGTTTGAATGTTTTTCAGGATTTTCATTGTATTTTCTCCTTGCGATATTTCTGCAAATTATTTACCCGATTTGCGGCGGTTGCATTCTCGGCAAAGCATTTGGCAGTTTTCCGACGAAGTTCGGCCACCGGCGTGCCATGGCGTAATGTGGTCGGCTTCCATTTGTGCGAGTTCAAAATGCTCGCCACATTCTCGGCAGATGCCTTGCTGACGCTCGTATGCTGCTAACTTTTGTGCGTCGGTGAACGCCCGGATGTTCAAATGTTTTTCCTTGCGAGTAAGCACGTAGGCATAGATTCCTTTTTTGTTCGTAACGTCGTCGTCGAGAATCAGGCGGCGAATTTCTTCCTCGATGGCTTGCGTGTCGAGCACTTGTGCGTGAAACGCATCGTACAATTCGCCCCAGTTGATACCTTTCATGATGCGCTGACGCTCTGCGGTATGCACAAAAGTGCCTTCGAGCCAAGTGATTACGCTTTGGAAATATTGCCACAATTGTAACGCATTTTTGTCGTGCTGATGCTCGCTCATATACACCTCGATGTTGCCTTTGGAGAGCCACGAAATGGCCGTTTCGAGGTATTCCTGACGAATGGCCGAGCCGCTCAAATACTTGCCTCCGATTTGGTACGCCACGCAACCATTTTTGCTGAAATAACGCTTGGCGTCGCTCACCCACGAGCCCGAATATACGGCATTGCGAAGCTCCTGTTTGGTGAGTTCTTTGCCTGCTATGTTGATGGTTTCGAACCACTTAAGTTTTTCGCTATCAGTGCCTTCGCAGAGGTAAACCATCAGTTTGTAGTTGAGAATTTGCTCTTGCTCATCTTTCTTGAGGTTGTGAAAAGTACGAAACATATAGGCAAAATCTCCCTTAACGTACTGGCAAATGCTGATGGTTCGCTGCTGACCATCGATGATTTCGTACGTGCCGTCTCCGCGAACTGCCCAATACATTACGTTGAGCGGAAAGCCCTGCATTACGGTGTCTATCACCGCCATACGCTCCTTGTCTCCATAGACAAACTCGCGCTGATACGGCGGACGAACGTCCAATTTCCCGCTGTACGCCACTACTCCATTCTCC
>JAGCIZ010000216.1 GCA_017648235.1 Paludibacteraceae bacterium | reverse complement strand
GTATTCATCTGCATCAACACCTATTATTAAATCGTAATTTTCAGTATTCATTAGATATGCTGCTTGATTAGAGAGAAAACTCAAGCGTTCTTTTTCTGATTTTACAACCATACCTAATATGCGTGGTTTGAATTCTGTATGTATTCCTTGACAAAAATCAGGAATGATTTGGTCTTCTCCATCAAAATAAATTCTCAAATTTTTTTCACCTAATTGTGCACCATAATACTCAACCCATTTGCGTAGGAAGAAACTATCGTTACGCACCATAGTGATAGCACAAATCTTTTTCATACTTGTCATGAAAATATTAAGCAAAAGTAATTCAACGTATGTTAAATAGCAAATCTCTGAGTTTATAAATTTGCTATTTAACTATAGTTTATATTTTTTTTAGAATAAAAGAAAAAACTAAAAGAAAAATTTGACAAATAAAAAATAATGCATTACCTTTGCAACGCATTTCTGAGAGATGCGGATTGTCTTATGGTGTAATGGTAGCACTGCAGTTTTTGGTTCTGCCTGTCTTGGTTCGAATCCAGGTAAGACAACAAAAAAAGGACAACTCTGTCATAGTTGTTCTTTTTTTGTTTGTTCTATCAAGGACTATTCTTCTTTATTGTTAGAATCTTCTGTTTCCAAAATCTCTTCTGTGCGTGATTTCCATGGGCGTTCTCCAAAGATTTTTTCCAAATCTTCAGCAAAAATAACCTCTTTTTCAATAAGCAATTGAGCCAACTGATGGTGCTCTTCGCGGTATTTTTCGAGAATATTCATTGCTCTATCAAATTGCTCTTTTACAATAGCTTTCGCTTCAATATCTATAGCTTCAGCGGTTTTTTCGCTATATGGTTTGGAGAAGCCATATTCATTTCCTGATGAATCAAAATAACTCATGTTTGCTATTTTTTCACTCATTCCGTAATAAGCAACCATAGCATACGCACGTTTTGTAACACGTTCCAAGTCATTGATTGCTCCAGTAGAACTTGTGGAAAAGAAAAGTTGTTCGGCCGCTCTACCTCCAAGTGTTGCGCACATTTCGTCGAGAAGATGTTCTTTGGTGGTTAGTTGGCGCTCTTCTGGCAAGTACCAAGCAGCACCAAGAGCTTCTCCTCGGGGAACAATGGTTACTTTCACTAGAGGATTTGCATGTTCAAGCATCCAACTTATTGTGGCATGACCTGCTTCGTGGTAAGCAATTGATTTTTTTTCTTCGGAAGTGATGAATTTAGATTTCTTTTCCAATCCACCAATAATTCGATCTACAGAAGCTAAGAAATCTTCTTTTTGCACAACATCTTTATTGTTACGAGCAGCAATAAGCGCAGCTTCGTTACAAACGTTTGCAATTTCGGCTCCTGAAAATCCTGGCGTTTGTCTTGCTAAAAAGTCAATGTCCAAACTATCGTCGGTTTTGATAGGTGAAAGATGTACTTTGAAAATTTCTTTTCTTTCGTTCAAATTGGGCAATTCTACGTGAATTTGTCTATCGAAACGACCCGCTCGAAGTAGAGCTTTATCCAAAATATTTGCACGGTTTGTTGCAGCAAGAATAATTACTCCGCTATTTGTTCCAAAACCATCCATTTCGGCAAGTAATTGGTTAAGGGTGTTTTCGCGCTCGTCATTTCCGTTGTGGTTCAAACTTTTACCTCTTGCACGAACAATGGCATAAATCTCATCAATGAAAATAATACAAGGAGATTTCTCTTTGGCTTGGCGGAAAAGATCACGTACTCGACTTGCGCCTACACCAACAAACATTTCTACAAAATCAGAACCTGACATCGAAAAGAAAGGAACGTTTGCTTCTCCTGCTACAGCTTTAGCTAAAAGAGTTTTTCCTGTTCCAGGAGGGCCAACGAGAAGTGCGCCTTTTGGAATTTTTCCTCCTAATTTCTTGTATTTCTCAGGATTTTTCAAGAAAGAAACAATTTCTTCAACTTCTTGTTTCGCTCCTTCGAGACCTGCAACATCTTTGAATGTGACTTTTTCAGGGTTTCCTTTGTCGTACTGCTTTGCTTGAGATTTTCCAACACTGAAAACCCCTCCAGGACCGCCTCTCATGCCGCGGAACATCATACTGACGATAAAAATCATAAATATAATGGGTAAAACTGACCATAGTATATTTTCGTAGTCACGACTTTGTTCGTATCCGTATTCTCCATTGTAAATATTTTCGGCTTTGTATCGAGCAATCATTTTGTCGAATTCTTCTACCGATGGAATTTCAACCTCAACGATAGGTTTTCCCATTGATGCAGTATCTATGTCATTGCCAAAAATGTCGTTTACGCAATTTTGCTTAATTTCGGCATTCAGTTGTTTTTTGTTTGAGAATACAACAATTTTGTCGACACAATCATTTACGATCATATCTTCAAACTTTGAGTATGATACTTTTTTTGTTGCAGTTTGGCTGTCAAAAAAGTATGAAGCCACAAAAAATAACCCTATTAGTGCATAAATCCAATAGAAGTTGAATTTTGGTTTAAATCCCTTTTTGTTATTGTTGTTAGGTAGTTTGTTGTTTTTTTCGTTCATAAAAAAGTTTTTTAATCAATATCTTGAATTTCTGTCAGTTTTGCATCTCCCCAAAGGTGTTCGATATCGTAAAATTCGCGAGCTTCTTGTTGAAAAACGTGTACGATAATTTCTCCGTAGTCCATAGCAATCCAAATGCCATTGTCCTCTCCGTCGACAGAAAAAGGTTTTGTTTTAGTGTTTTTTAACACAAAATTTTTTGCACCTAATGCGATTGAAGATGTATGGGTAGATGAATTACCTTCGCAAATGACAAAATAATCGCATTCTGAACAGATTTCTTGTAAATTGATTATAACGATTTTTTTTGCTTTAAGTTCCTGAAGGCCAGCAATGATAGATGTCAATAATTCTTCTGTTGTCATATTTTTTTTATAAAGTGCTTTTTTTGAGAAAAATATATTGTTTGATTTTTTATTTCCAAATGTAATTGCAAATAAATTGCAACAACCAAGGAAGGGTTACAATCAAAATTATATTAATAATGATGAACAAAGTGTCATCTTTTTTCTCCTCTGCCAATATGTCATATCCTTTGATAAAAACATAAGCGGGGTAGAGAGCTAAAATTTTTAAGAAAAACATTAGAGGGACAAAACTCATCAGTGTTTGTAGTAGAAAATTAGGGACAAAACTATATACAACAAGTTGTAGTATGTTGTTTCTCTTGATATTGATATTATCGTTTTTTATGAAGCAATCTGTTTTCCAAACAATACAAACAGAACCTAACATTGATAGAAACAGAAATAATGTTTTGAATAAAGCAGAAACAAAATCAAGAGAATCAAGTAGAAATCCCCAAAAAGCAACAATACAACATATTGTAATGTAGGGAAAAACAAATGTCCGAAAAACAGGTTTCTGTTCTTCGGATATTTTGTTCCATTCTGTATTTGGCGAAGTTGTTATTTGCCAAACTCTTTGTATCAATGAGCTTAAAACTCTATTTGTCATTCTTTAGTCTTATTTTCTCTCTGAAATTTTTTTGTGCATTTCAGCAGCAGCTTTTCTTCCGTCGCCCATTGCTAGAATTACGGTTGCTCCTCCTCTAACGATATCTCCTCCTGCATAAATCATATCAATCGAAGATTGCATAGTTTCATCTACAGCAATAGTACCTTTTCTGCCCATTTCTAGACCAGAAATCGAACTTGGAACTATTGGGTTAGGTGAAACACCAATGCTGACAATAGCCAAGTCGATATCAATAGTTTCTATTGCACCTTCAATGGCAACAGGACTTCTTCTCCCTGAAGCATCAGGTTCGCCAAGTTCCATTTTTTGCAATACAATTTGAGAAACACGACCTTTTTCGTCAGCTTTGTATTCTATCGGATTGTGCAAAGTTAAGAATTCAACACCTTCTTCTTTCGCATGTTTTACCTCTTCCAAACGAGCTGGCATTTCGTCTTCAGAACGACGGTAAATGATCATTGCTCTTTCTGCTCCTAATCGTTTTGCTGTACGAACTGAATCCATTGCAGTGTTTCCTCCTCCAATTACAGCTACGTTTTTTCCAAAAGGAACAGGAGTATCAGAAGATTTTTCTGCAGCATCCATCAAATTTACACGAGTTAAGTATTCATTTGATGAAAGTATGTTGATGAAGTTTTCTCCTGGAATATTCATAAAGTTAGGAAGACCAGCTCCTGATGCAACAAAAATTCCTTTGAAACCTTCTTCTTTTAGTTCATCAACAGAAATTGTTTTTCCAACAACACAGTCTTTGATGAATGTAACACCCATTTTCTCAAGGTTCTTGATTTCGACATCAACAATTTTATTTGGTAAACGGAATTCTGGAATACCATATTTCAAAACACCACCAATTTCGTGCAATGCCTCAAATACAGTTACTTCGTAACCTAATTTTGCCATGTCTCCAGCAAAAGACAATCCTGCAGGACCAGAGCCAATAACACCGATTTTTATCCCGTTCTTTTCTGAAATTTTAGGAATTGAGATTTGTCCGCTTTCTCTTTCGTAATCGGCAGCAAAACGTTCCAAGTTACCAATAGCAACCGCAGGATGTCCCATTTTAAGGTGAATACATTGTGCTTCGCATTGTTTTTCTTGAGGACAAACACGTCCACAAACTGCAGGTAAAGCACTTGTCATTTTAAGTACTTGTGCTGCTTTTAGGAATTCACCACGCTCAATGTTTTTGATAAAAGAAGGAATGTTGATGCTAACAGGGCAACCTTGCATACAAGCAGGATTTACGCAGTCAAGACAACGTTTTGCTTCGAGCAAAGCCATTTCTTCTGTATAACCTTTATTAACTTCCTCTTTTCTGCTGTGAGAACGATATTCGGCATCAAGTTCTGGCATAGCCGAACGTTCGATTTGAGCGCGTTCTTTGGGTTTAATACTTTTTCTAAGTTCTTCGCGCCAAGGAGAATTTCTGTCAATCAATGATTCCACAGGTTCTTCATCTGTTTGAGCGCAACAGTTTGAGGCGGTTGTTTCTTCAATGGTTTTTGCTTCTTTCTCTATTGTTTGGGTAAGTTTTTGCATTTCTGCAATTTCAGTTTCTTTGAATGCTCCCATACGTTTAAGCATTTCATCAAAGTCAACTTCGTGTCCATCAAACTCAGGACCATCAACACAAACGAATTTAGTTTTGCCACCAACAGTAACACGACACGCACCACACATGCCAGTACCGTCAACCATAATAGTGTTAAGTGACACGTCAGTTGGGATTTCGTATTTTTTAGTCAATAAACAACAGAACTTCATCATTATGGCAGGGCCAATAGCGAAACATTTATCCACTTTTTCGCGTTTAATTACTGACTCAATTCCTTCAGTTACAAGACCTTTATTTCCGTAGGATCCATCATCAGTCATAATAATGACATCGTCCGATGATTTTCTTACTTCTTCTTCTAGAATGATAAGTTCTTTACTACGTCCTGCTAATACTGAAATAACGCGATTTCCTGCAGCTTTTAAAGCTTGAATGATAGGCAACATAGGGGCAACACCTACTCCACCTCCAGCACAAATTACTGTCCCAAAATTTTTGATATGAGTCGCTTTTCCTAGTGGACCAACTACGTCAGCAATAAAATCGCCTTCGTTTAGGTTGCAAAGTTTTGTTGACGAAAGTCCAATTTTTTGCACAACAAGTGTAATTGTACCTTTTGTTGTGTCAGCTTTTGCAATAGTCAAAGGAATTCTTTCGCCACCTTCTTCCAAACGGATGATAACAAAATGCCCAGCTTTACGTGCTTTTGCAATTAAAGGAGCTTCAATTTCAAGCAAAACTACATTTTCAGAGAAATGTTCTTTATATACAATTTTATTCATTTTTTATAAAATTATGATGTCTTTCAAAAATTGCGCAAAGGTATAAAATTCAAATAAGTTTTGAGTTAAAATAATTCAAAAAAAGTGAAACTTATTCTAAATGAAAGCTTTTACTCCCAATTAAGTTGCCGTCAACAAAAATGTCAATGTTATAGTCTCCTACAGTTAGAACCTCTGCCACGGTCCAATAGATTGTTTCTGGAAGTTCGTCGCCTGTATATTCTATTTGTTTTTTTGCAGAATAGGTTATTTGTTGATTTTCAAATTCAAAAGTATTTTGTTTGCTCTTTGTTAAAACAGAACCATCGGGCGTTGTGATTCTCAAGAAAATATTCTTTAATCCCGTAGGAGTAGTGATGTTTTTTGAAAGTGTAAAATCAATTTTTATCAGCGATATTTTCTTTAATCTTGAGGTCTTTTTCTCATTTGCGTTTAAAGTGGTAACGACAATGTTTTTAGCTTCTAACATTGATGCTAGTTCTACTTTTTTTGTTAACACCTCTTTTTCTAAAGTAAGATTTTCTGCTTGTTGAGAAACTTCTGCGTATTTGTTTTTGATAGTTTGGTTCTCTCTTGTCAATGTTTTGTTGATGGAGTTAAGAGAGTCAATTTGATTGACATAGTAAACCATTACCTTTCTAACTGAGGCTAACTCTTTTTTTAGTTCCGCAATGCGTCGAGCATTAGTGGCTTTGGTTATTTTTAATTCGTGAAGTAACGATTGAGTGCGTTGTTTTTCAGCATCAAGAAGTTTCAAAATAGAATCATTTTGAATTTTGTAATTGTAACCTTCAAAAATTGATAAATCAGAATACTCTTCCTCCAATTGCTCTTTTTCATAAGTCATTTGCTCTACAATTTCTTGCATTTCGGTTTCTACGCTTCTATATTTTCTCCACATGAAAAAAATAACAGCACACAAAGCAAAAAATACAACAATCAATATGCTGATTATAATACTC
>JAGCIZ010000215.1 GCA_017648235.1 Paludibacteraceae bacterium | reverse complement strand
GCCAGGATATGAACTTTGGGACAGAATGGGAATTTATCAGCGAGATGTATCATCGTACGATGAAAAGGCGATTTTTAGAAATAGTCAGCAAGAGGCAAAGGAAGGAAGAGGTTGTGTAAACTGTCACTCTTTTTGCGAATATAATCCTGATACGTTTATGTTTCATGTTCGTATGATAAATGCAGGAACGGCTGTGGTTAAAGGCGATGATGCGGTTCACTTGAACCTAAAAACGGAACTTACTCAAAATGGAACTTATCCTAAGTGGCATCCATCTTCGCGTTATATTGCTTATGCTTTGTGTAACACACTTCAGGTTTTTCATGCTTTTGATAAGAATAGAATTTCGGTTTACGACACAAAATCGGATTTTATGATTTATGATGTGGAAAAAAGAGAAGTAATCGTTGATAAACGTTTCTTGAATTCTCCAGAGTTTGAAACATTTCCTTCATGGTCACCCGATGGCAAGTGGCTATATTTTTCATCGGCTAAACCTGCAGGGGAACTTCCTTTTAACAATGATAAAATGAAGTATAGTATTCTTAGGGTTCCTTTTGATGAAACTACAGCAATGCTTGGCGATTCGGTAGAATGTGTGATTGATGCGGAACAGACAAACAAAACACAACTTTTTGCTCGTATTTCTCCTAATGGAAAATATTTGCTTTATACCGAAGCAGATTATGGAACATTCCCAATATGGCATCATGAGGCAGAGCTTAAAATGCTTGACTTACAAACAAAAGAGAATGTTGATGTTGATATTCTTAATAGTTCTTCGGTAGAAAGTTATCATTCGTGGTCGAGTAATGGACATTGGGTTGTCTTTAGTTCTCGTCGAATAGATGGCCTTTATACTCGACTTTATTTGGCATATTTTGATGGGAAAGGAAATTTTCATAAGCCATTTTTGTTGCCACAAAGCAGTGCCGATTTTGACCTTTTGAGAATGCAATCTTATAACATTCCTGAATTCACCAAGGGTGCAACCAAGATGTCTTCTCGTGAGATAGAAAAATTATTGAAAGGAGGAACAAAACCGTCAAAACTTAGAAAATGAGAAAGGTAATTTTGGAATATGGCTTGTTAGCCTTGCTTCTTTGTGGTGTTTTTTTCTTTTGGAGCATGGTTTTTCCAGGACATTTATCCACATGGTATTGGAGTAACTTTTTTTCTACCGAGGCTTCTTTCTTTTTAGAATATCTAGAAGAAAAGGATTTGCTGATGTATGTGAGCAACTTTTTGGTACTGTTTTTCAAATGGACTTATTCGGGAGCTTTGTTAATGGCGGTTTCGCTTTTAGCGGTCTATTTGTTATGTAGACAGTTGTTGAAAAAGTTAAGCTATTCTTCGTCGACTTATGCTTTGGCATTGATGCCTGCAGTGCTACTTTTTGTGTTTCAAGCAAATCGTTTGTTTATTTTCCGTAGAACGGTTTTCGTTATTTTTCTTCTGCTTTTTGTATGGTTATATCTTTGTAAAATAGAGAAAAAGGCAATTCACTCCGTAGTTGCAGTTTTGCTTTTCTTTATTTCCGTCTGGTTCTTCAATAGTGTGGAATTGGTTTATTTCTACACTTTGTGTTGCATAGTAGAATTGTTACTTAACAAAAGTAAAACGAAGTATATTTTTTCGGCAATTGCTCTTTTGTTGGCGACTTATTTCTTTGTAGATTTTTGGGAGGTAAAGGATTTAACTCCCGAGTTTAAGGATCCTTTTGCGTTCCAATTATTGTTCTTCCCGTTATTTGTTGTACTATTGATTATTTTTTCAAAATTCTCGTTT
>JAGCIZ010000214.1 GCA_017648235.1 Paludibacteraceae bacterium | reverse complement strand
GATTGCAAAAACTTTTATCGACTTCGTTCCATTAAATTTCGCATAAATCACGCCACTGTTTGCATAAACTTTTTGTTCGTTTACTTCACGAGATGGTTTAATAACAGGATTCTCTATACCCGTAGAACCTTGAGATTTTTTCTTATAAATAGCAATAGGTTTTTGCTTTCCCGATTCGTAACACGAAAATAGTTGCGAGCTTACCGTGGCATAAAAACGAATATTATTTCTCGTTTTATCTCCTCTAGCAACTATAGAAGTTTCAGATCCAATAGAAATATCCCAAGTTGCAGTTTCATCAACATCGGCTTTTGCTTTCATATAATTATAAGAACTAGATGCCGCATAAAGATAACCTTCCGAAGTACTCAAATTCCAACCAGAAGAAGAATTTCTCTCCAGTGTAATTATTGCAATATCCGAAGACGGACTAACGCCTATTTGATTGTCCTCAACTTGAACAATAGTTGATTTACAATTATTATCTCCACCGACAAACTTATTCATCGCGTAATAATTACCACTGTATGCATCGGCACTGACAAGAGCCATTTCATCCCCCTCAAGAAGAGTACTAGCATCTGTAACAAGTTCAAAAATAGGCATTGCTACGCAAGTACCAGAAACAGAAACTGAAGCTACTGCTTCTTCGCTACTCATTGTAATAACAGCTGTAGAAAGATTACTTGAAACTGCTGTTGGAGAATAGTTCACCGTAATCAATTGATTATTAATAACTCCATCTATTGGAGAAACAGAACTTGGAGACACTGTAAACGAAGCATTGTTTGTTGATAAAGACACTGCATTTGTCAAACCAACTCCATTCAAAACAAATGTTAAACTTTTAGATTCATTTACAACTACATCTCCAAAATTCAATGTAGTAGGATTTGCCACAATAGAACTACCAGAGACCGTAGTAACAACTATTGAATTAAGATAAAATGCCTGAGATGTATTAGAAACCGAAACAACAAGCTCACCACTCCCCGAACCTGTAAATTCGTAAGTATTAGGACTGGCATCAGTTTTCTTTACCACCGCAATAGTATCCTGCGAAGCAGAATAAAATGTTGTACCACCAACCGCAACCGACAAATCAGCTTCTCCTCCTGTATTTGCTATAATACGCACACTCACAACCGACTCTGAAAATACAGCTGAAAAATTCCCAGTCCAAGGCGCAGAAGAAGTGCCAAACTGTTGTCCTAGATAAGTTGCCGTATTAAACGTATTGCGGATATCTCCAGATAAAGATGTTGCTGTCCAAGTAACATCTTCTTGAGCTAACGTAGAACCTGACTCTGTTCCGAATTTTGCACTTGAAGACAATTGCAATGTCTTTTCTGCACCAAAAGCAGAAAAACTTGCAACTAACAAAGAAACAATGTAAAAATATTTTTTAGAGAATAGTTTTCTTTTCATAAGCACTAAATTTAATTACCCAACAAATGTAAATTATTATTACCTAATTTTTAGATTTTAAATAACAAAAAATTATTTTCTTTTCAACACCAATGCAGTTCGACTCGGGATATAAAGTTGCAACCACTCTTTTTTATCCAAATGACTTGATTGCGTAAAATGCTCCACATTTTCATCAATAAACCCAAAACCTCCAAATTGTTTTGAATCAGTATTCAAAACTACTTGATAACAACCCGCTTTAACCAATATTCCATAATCAGTAAAAGATTTTTGTCCATTAAAATTGAAAACAAAAAGTAAATCTCCTCTCATGTACGCGACAATTTGATCTCCTTCGTTGTCCCAAATTTTTTGCAAATCAAGTTGATTAAAATTCCTTTCTGTCTTAAGAACAGAAAGCATTTCGCAGTCAAAATCGGACAAATAATGATAGTTTAAATCTTTGTTATCGCACAAATCCCACTGACGACGTGCATACTTATGCGACCAATCGTTACCTTCTCGAGGAAAGTCAATCCACTCCGGATGACCAAATTCATTTCCCATAAAGTTTAGATATCCGCCATTTATGGTACTTGCTGTAATAAGTCGAATTATTTTATGCAATGCCAATCCACGATGAACCATAAATGTTTCATCGCCTTTTTTCATGTGCCAATACATATCAGCATCAATCAGTCTGAAAATTATTGTTTTATCGCCAACCAACGCCTGATCGTGACTCTCGGCGTAACTTATAGTTTTTTCATCAACACGACGATTGGTTAACTCCCAAAAAATATGACCAGCTTTCCAATCTTCATCTTTAACTTCTTTGATGTATTTTATCCAAAAATCAGGGATTCCCATCGCCATACGGTAATCAAATCCCATTCCTCCATCTTTAATCTTAGCAGCTAACCCCGGCATCCCACTCATTTCTTCGGCAATAGTGATTGCATTTTTATTTACCTCATGAATAAGTTTATTTGCTAGAGTCAAATAACAAATAGCATCGCCATCTTGATTAAGATTGTAATAATCTTCATAACCATTAAAGTCTTGTCCAAGACCATGATTACGGAAAATCATCGATGTAACACCATCGAAACGAAAACCGTCGAATTTATACTCATCGAGCCAAAACTTACAATTAGACAACAAAAAGTGTAAAACTTCTGGTTTTTCGTAATTAAAACACAACGAATCCCATGCTGGATGTTCTCGACGTTCCCCCTCATGAAAATATTGATACGGAGTTCCATCAAACCTACCAAGTCCTTCTATTTCATTTTTTACAGCATGAGAATGAACAATATCCATAATAACGGCAATACCCAATCCATGAGCCTCATTTATCAATTGCTTCAACTCCTCAGGAGTTCCAAAACGAGAAGATGCCGCAAAAAAACTAGAAACATGATAGCCAAAAGAACCATAATATGGATGTTCTTGAATAGCCATTATTTGAATACAATTGTAACCTGCTTTAGCTACTCGTGGCAAAACATTTTGCCTAAACTCCTCATAAGTTCCAACTTTTTCCTCGTCAGTTGCCATCCCAATGTGGCACTCATAAATAAAAAGGGGAGAAGTTTTGGGTTTAAATCTTTTATTCTTGAATTGATACACCTTGGAAGGATTCCACACTTGTGCAGAAAATATCTTGGTTCTCTCATCTTGCACAACACGACGACACCAAGCAGGGATTCTTTCTCCACAACCACCATCCCAACAAACCAACAATTTATAAAGTTGACCATGAGAGATTGATTCCTCTGACAAATAAATTTCCCAAACTCCGTGACCAATTGACTTCAAAGCAAAACTTTCTGACTTTTCCCAATTATTAAAATCACCAAGTAAAAATATCGCTGTTGCATTTGGAGCCCACTCTCTGAATACCCATCCATTTTTAATTTTGTGTAATCCGAAATACAAATATCCGGTTGCAAAATCACTCAACGAACCACAATCTTTGGTCAAATCTTTTTCCTTTTGCAAAAAATATTGATATCTTCCTTCGATTGCTGAAGCATAAGGTTCAAGCCACGAATCATTTTTTACAATTTTCAAGTTTGATTTGCGTTTCTTTAGTATAGCCATATCATTTCTGGTTTTTTAAATCGTTTAGTATTCTTCGATTGGCAATTGTTCGCTCTCTATCAAAAATCCATCCCCACTTATTAAAGTACTTTATCATATTCCAGATGTGAATAACTAGCAACTTTACGCTCTTATACGAAGCTCTCTGATGCAAATGATTCACTGTAACAAGAGGATAATAAATTGTTTTGTAAAATTTGTGAATACGACGCGTCAAATCTATATCCTCAGGATAAAGAAAATAACGTTCATCAAACATTCCAACTTGTTTGATGGATTCGACACGAAGAAACATAAAACAACCAGACAAATAAGGGACATCTATCTCTCTTGAAAAATCTGCACCTTGCAATTCGAAACGTCTTTTTCGACGCTCAAACCAAGTTTTAGGTGTAAATCTCCTTATTATCAAATCTGTTGGAGTAGGAAGAAGTTTAGCCAAATACTGCATATTTCCTTCTCTATCAATCACCTTTGGCATGACTAAGCCTATCTCCTTACGCTCTTCCATTAAATCCATCAAAGTAGAGATATCACTAGATTTGCACTTTACATCAGGATTTATAACCAAATGATAAGCAATGGAACGTTTCACGCTTTCTATTAAAGCAATGTTATGAGCAACTCCGTATCCTAAGTTTTTGCCAGTATAATAATAACGAACTCGTTGAGGTTTGACTAATGTATTAGGCAATTGTTGTTTATCCGGAGAGTTATCAATCAAGAAAATACGATTAATTTGAGGATTACTCAAGAAATCATTCAATTGAGGGACAATTTCCTCCAAATTGGTTTTATACAAAACAATAGATATGTTCGTTTTTAACTTCATCCCACAAAAAAACTCCTTTGCAAAGGTAAGAAAAAGAGATTAGAGTTTAACCTCTCCCCTACTCAATTTCACCCTCTCTCAAAATATATAATGGAACTATAAAATCAATTTATTATACCTTTTTTAAACATATCACAAAAGAAAAAGCCGAGCTAATTCTTTCTACACAGTGTCCATGAAACTTTTTTGCACCTTATTGAAAACCACAATTCCTATCGCCAAAAGTACTATCATAAAACAAAAACTGTAAGCAAGCATCATCCAACTAAACTCTCCAACCCCAAGAAAACCATACTTAAAGGCTTCAACAATTCCTGTAAGAGGATTTAGCGACATTACAAGGCGAAGTTTTTCATTCGTAATCGTACTCAAAGGATAAATTATTGGAGTTGCATACATCCACAACTGTACAAAAAACGATAAAAGAAACTGCAAATCACGATACTTTGTTGTCATCGAAGAAAACAAAATACCAAAACCAAGTGCCAATCCGGCCAAAAGCATTACCAAAATAGGAAATAACAACACATACCAATTTGTTTGAATTGACACATCGGTAAAAAATTGATAAAAAACATATATCAATAAAAACAATGTAAATTGTATTGAAAAACGAACCAAATTAGAAATTACCGTTGAGAGCGGAACTATCAAACGAGGAAAATAAACCTTTCCAAACATTCCCGCATTGTTAACAAACGTATTTGATGTTTTTGTCAAACAATCTGCAAAATATTGCCACATACAAATACCTGCCAAATAAAACAAAGGTTGTGGTAATCCATCCGTAGAGATTTGTGCAATTCCACCAAAAACAACCATATACATCACTGTCGTAAAAAGTGGTTGAAT
>JAGCIZ010000213.1 GCA_017648235.1 Paludibacteraceae bacterium | reverse complement strand
TATGGATGAGCATGGGCAAGAGTTGCCTGCTCGCTCGGAAAAGGCTCTTGTTGCGTTGCGTGAAAATGAACATTTTCGGTCGGCTAAAACCGTTTTGCTATTTCATTCGCTCAAAGACGAGGTAGCAACGCACGATTTTTTGCACGAAGTGGCAAAACCAAGCGTGTGTTTCTTCCCGTGGTGCGTGGCGAGGAACTATTTATGGCAGAGTTTGTTGCAGATGAGCATCTCCAAACAGGGTCGTTTGGTATAAAAGAGCCTCAAAAATCTTTTTACGATGGCGCAGTAGATGTGGCTGTGGTGCCGGGTGTGGCATTTTCTGCCACGGGGAACCGCTTGGGGCGTGGGCGTGGCTACTACGACCGCTTTCTTTCCCAACACGCTTGCTACCGCATAGGGCTCTGCTTCTCATTTCAACGCTTGGCGGAGATACCTTGTGAGACACACGATGTGGTTATGAATGAAGTGATATGTGATTAACGAATATAATTAACTATGAAAAGATTTTTTATTGTACTGTTGGCATTTTTACCTTTTATAGCATCTGCTGATATTTGGACGGGAACGGGATTTGCCCTAAATTCAGGGTATGTGGTAACCAATCATCATGTGGTAGATGGTGCAAATACGCTTTTGGTGAGTATGGTGAGAAACGATGTGCGAAAGTCGTATGTTGCCGAAGTGGTGGCTACTGATGCTATCAATGATGTGGCAGTGATAAAAATTACGGATAAAAACTTCAAAGGATTTGGAGCTATCCCTTATCGTGTGCGTACGTCGTTGGCAGAGGTGGGCGAAGATTGTTTTGTGCTTGGCTACCCTATGGTGCAACACATGGGTACGGAGGTGAAACTTACCAACGGTATTGTAAGTTCGCGAAGCGGTTATCAAGGCGATAAGTCTACTTACCAGATAACTGCTCCTATACAGCATGGCAATTCGGGTGGACCTTTGTTCGATGCTCAAGGCAACGTAATTGGTATTACGAGTTCGGGTATAACCGAAGCACAAAATGTAGGCTACGCCATTAAGACTTCTTTTTTGAGAAATTTGATTGAGAGTGAACTCTCGGTAAATCCTATGCCAAGCAACAATACCATAGCAAACCTTAACTTGGCGGGAAAAGTGAAGATCCTTAAAAACTTTGTATTTATTATTCTTGCTTCCGATGAGTATTCGTATGAGTATACCGAAGGAACTGCTACTACCTCTCCGCGACCTTCTGCTACCAAAGGTACTCACAACGGACACGAGTGGGTAGATTTAGGACTTTCTGTAAAATGGGCAACTTGCAACGTAGGTGCCTCTACTCCCGAAGGCTATGGCAACTACTATGCTTGGGGTGAAACTTCTCCAAAAAGTAGTTATACATCTTCAAACTATACTTACTCAAGTAATCTTACCACTTTACCTCTAAATAGAGATGCTGTAGCTGTAAACTGGGGTGGTAGCTGGCGAATGCCAACCAAAGCCGAACAAGATGAATTACGTGAAAAATGCAAATGGACTTGGACAGGAAGAGGCTATACCGTAACAGGCCCCAACGGTAACTCTATCTTCCTTCCTGCTGCTGGCTATCGCAGCAATAGTG
>JAGCIZ010000212.1 GCA_017648235.1 Paludibacteraceae bacterium | reverse complement strand
GGTAATGACCAAGGCGTAAGTTATTCTTGCGGTCGTACGTCAAGTACTGCATCAGGCAACTATACTGCTGACAATGGTGGTATTATGGTTGACTTTGAATTGCACGTAACTGCGGGTTCGGGTTCAGGAAGTGGTTCGGGTTCAGGAAGTAGTGGATCAGGCGATTATATCCCAACTTATAATGACGAAGTTGATGCGTGGTATTTCGAAATGTGGGCACAACAAGAAGGCAAAGAGGCTCAGTTGATTACAGCTACTACATCTTGGGCTGCTTATGCAGTAAATGTTCCTTTTGACTTGGATGGTACTAAGAGAGTTCGTATCGGTGTGCGCACAGTTGCTCCTGATGGCGTAACTAAATCTGATATTGCATGGACAAGTTATTTGGATGCTAGTGATTATACTCAAATAGATGATGTGGTGATTAGCAAACCTGTAATCAAACCAAATGAATCATTCTATATTGAGTTTGCCGATCCAGAACACTCTACAGCAAATTGGATTATCAAAAACTCTGCTACTCAAGCAACTGTAGCAACTGAAAATGGTGTAACACGTGTTACTTTTGATGCAGGTTTGGCTAACATTGGTTCTTACGACGTTAGTATCAACGGTGTTATAACTCCTGGTTTGATTCAGATTTCTCCAGAATCTACTGGCGCAGTTCCTGAAATTAAAACACTTACAACTGATAAAACAGAGATAGCTGATAGCCATACAGAACAAGCAACATTATCGTATACAAGCCGTGATGCTGATGGAACTGTATCAAAAGGTTTGAAAGTGGGAGACCCTTATGCTTTTGTTGCTCGCATTAATGATCCTAATGATGCTACAAATACTGAGTTTGCTAAAAAAGCTCCTTATACATACTGTATGTGGTTTAAAGTAAACGATTTGATTCATAGTACACAAGGTATCAACTTGCTTTACAAAACGGATTACACTTGCGACTGGCCACAAAATAACTGGGGTGAGTTCTGGTGTCAGATTCGTCCAAAAGGAGCTGGGAAATTAAATTATTACAATAGCAAAGTAGGAGAATGTGTTGAAAATGAACTTTCATTTAACGTTTGTGGATGGGATGCACATGACAATGCTCAAGATGGAATGACAAATGGCGAAGCTTTGCAAAAAGGTGTTTGGTATCACATGGCGGTTGCTTTGGATGAAGATGGTTATGAAACTATGTGGATCAACGGTCGTCAAGTTGCTCATTTACTTGATAGAAAAGTATATGACGATGGTTGTCAGTCTGGTTCTAATACAAACTCTGGTGCGTTCAATCGTCGATTTACTCGTTTGTATGTAGGAGCAAGTGGAACCTATAAAGCAGGATTCAATGGTATTATTGACGAAGTTCAATGTTGGACAAAAGTGCTATCTACAGACGAAGTTCGTACTGCAATGCTTGGTTTTGAAAAAGGTTCTGCTCCTGCTGATTTGAAAGGTTATTGGACATTTGACGAAACAATTCAAAAAACAATTCGCGATACTGTTCGTACGGTATTCCCTAATTGGGGTAATGGAACAGCGGAAGCCGTAGGTTATTATTCTACTACTCCAAAAATTAATAGCGATGGAAATACTGTATTGAGTGATCTTTACGAATCATTTATGGGAGATCAACCTGCTGCAGGTTGCCCTATGATTCCGGGAGCGTACGTGGTAGAAACAACTCCACAATGGCGTTATACAGGTGGTACGGGAACCATTACTCCAGTTGCTTACAATGCAACTTCTGGTAGTGCAACAGCAAGTAACGCTGATGCTTGCAATCCATTTAGAGTTTACCTCAAACTTGTAAATGACTGGGCAGAAACTGAAGAGCAATACAAAGATATTGTTGTGGTTGACCGCACAGTTGGTTTAGATGCAGTTGCTGCAGAAAGTGAATTGAAGGTATATCCAAACCCATTTGTTGAAAGAGTGTCGATGCTATTCCCACAAGGCGGTGATTATACGTTCTTG
>JAGCIZ010000211.1 GCA_017648235.1 Paludibacteraceae bacterium | reverse complement strand
GTTGAAAAATAATTTGGAGATCATACACGTAAATACTCAAGTAATGATTGTTCCGAATTATGAATTTCGTATTGTTAAAAAATTAATAACTAATTTTCATCAGCCCAAAAGTACATTGCTTCTTCTTGTATCTGCCTTTTTAGACGGAGATTGGAAGCAATGTTATGATTACGCATTACAAAATGATTTTCGCTTTCTTAGTTATGGAGATAGTTCTATTTTGATGATATAAAAAAGATGAAAATAAAAGTTTAAACTTTTTTGTTTCTTATTTTTGTGAGATAAAAAACTTTGTTTAATTTTGCCGACCATTATTAGAAACAAAATTAAAATTTTATACTACGATTGTAGTTCCTGTAAAAGAAGGCGAAAGCATTGAAAGATCATTAAAAAAATTCAAACGTAAATTTGAAAAAACAGGTGTTGTTAAAGAATTACGCAAACGTCAAGCGTTTACTAAACCATCTGTTTTGAAACGTGAACAAAAAATGCACGCCATTTATGTGCAACAATTGCAACGTTCTGCAGAATAAAAATAAAAATTTGAGAAAATAGTTTTATATTCTCTTTTTTTGTTTTAAATTCGTTGCAGAATTTTAAAGGGTTATCGCTATGATAAGATCTTTTCTGCAATATATACAGTATGAGAAAAAGTATTCTTCTCATACTGTTTTGTCGTATAAGGCTGATTTGCAGGAATTCTTGTCTTTTCTGAAACAGTATTCAATAGCGTTTGATCCTAAAAAAATAACTTCGGAGGATATTCGCCATTGGGTTTTGGAATTGATGGATAATGGACTTTCTTCTCGATCTGTAAATCGAAAACTTTCAGTACTTCGTTCTTTTTACCATTTTCTTAATAACAAACTTTGGAATGAATATTATAATCCTACAACCGAAGTGGTTCTTCCTAAGGTAAAAAAAACATTGCCTTATTTCTTTAAGGAAAAAGAAATGGAAGAGGTCTTGGATGTGGAGTTAGGTGAAGATGATTTTGAGACTGTTCGAAATCGCTTGATTATTGAGTTTTTTTATCAAACAGGTATTCGTGTTTCTGAGTTGATTTCAATTAAAGATGTGGATGTTGATTTTGTTCAGAAAAATATTTCAATAATAGGAAAACGGAATAAACAAAGACTTATTCCTATTGGAAACGGATTGATTGATGAAATGAACAGGTATATTGCACTCCGCGATGAGAATGTGGGTGTGAAGACTGGCTTCCTTTTTGTAAATACTAAGGGAAGTCAACTGTATCGTGAGAAAGTGTATAGAATTATTAGGTCTCAGATGTCGGAAGTTAGTTCTTTGCAAAAAAAGAGTCCTCATGTTTTGCGTCATACGTTTGCGACAGCAATGTTGAATAATGGGGCAGATCTAAATGTGGTAAAAACTATTTTAGGGCATTCTAGTTTGGCGGCAACTGAAATTTATACGCATGCAACATTTGAGCAATTGCAATCTATTTATAAACAATCCCATCCACGGGGCTAAAATTTTATTATTATGGTAGTAAATATTCAAGCGATTAAGTTTAATGCTTCTGATAAATTGGAAGCTTATGTGCAAAAGAAAGTTGCGAAGTTGGAAAAATTGTGTAGCGAAAATTCGTCTGTAGATGTTTTTATGAAGTTGATTAAACCAGAAACTGCAGAAAATAAAGAAGTTGAAATAAAAATTAAAACTTCAGATGCTGAATTTTTTGCATCAAAGGTGTGTGATACTTTTGAGGAGGCTACTGATAGGACTATTGAGGCTCTTCAGAAGCAAATAATAAAGCAAAAAGAAAGATGATGTAATTGTTTGCTTTTTAGAGTAATATCTTACGGTTTGTAAAAAAATAAAAAAAATGTAGAGATTCTTTGCTTAATCAAAAAAAATCTCTACATTTGCAAGCCGTTTTGGTATCGTTTTTTGATACTCGGTTTGCCTCTTTAGCTCAGTTGGCCAGAGCACGTGATTTGTAATCTCGGGGTCGTTGGTTCGAATCCGACAAGAGGCTCAAAAGGAGATCTTTGTGTTTTTTTTAGGGCAGTTACCAGAGTGGCCAAATGGGGCTGACTGTAACTCAGCTGTCTTTCGACTTCGGTGGTTCGAATCCATCACTGCCCACGGAACTTTTGTTTGAGAAAAATAGGAGTTTGTTTTGCGGAAATAGCTCAGTTGATAGAGCACTAGCCTTCCAAGCTGGGGGTCGCGGGTTTGAACCCCGTTTTCCGCTCACTGCTGTTATAGCTCAGTGGTAGAGCACTTCC
>JAGCIZ010000210.1 GCA_017648235.1 Paludibacteraceae bacterium | reverse complement strand
CTTATGAGGTTTCTTTTCGTGTTTTCGAGCCCAAATAACCAATTCAGTAGAAAAATTGAAGTAGCGGCAAGAAAGGTTAGGTGGTGGATCGGATTTTTGCCATGTAATGACATTTAGGATTTTATATCCTAATTCTTGCAAACAACGCTGAACGACAAATATGTTATGGTGAGTGCCTGAAATCCATATAGTGCCATTGTCTTTTAGTTTTGTATATCAAATTCTTTTATACATGATTGAAATTCAGTTAATTTATTTTTATATGCAACTCTTTTAAATAAATTAATCTCCTCGCATATTTTTTCAGATTCTGTATTCTTGTTTTTATTGATAAATTCTTCAATAAAAATATTTTGTGCTTTTTGAGCTTCTTCAATAATTAAATAGGCATGAGAATCAATTGATAAAACACCATCAGAATCCATTTCTGCATTATGTAATACAAATACTTTCATAATATTTTTACGATAAAACTTAATCAATACACCAAATTGCGTTATTATATACTTCTAAAAATTCTTTTTCTGTCCATTTTATAGTATTGTCAAATATATCTTCATCGTATATATGAAATTTTCTGTATGATATTGTATGTGTGGCTACTATTAAATTATTAATTATTAATGAAATACTATAATATTTATACCTATTATCTTTTAAAAAAGAGATTAAATCTAAAGTTTTTATTTTTTTATGCATTTTATAATATTACCATTTAGAGTTATTAGCTTTTAATAAACCTTCATACATATCTGCAACTTTACTATAATCAACAAATTTTACACGATTTTTAATAGATTCAAACATTGAAACATTCAATTTATCTTCATACTCTTTCTTTCTGTGTATATCAGCAACAATATGAAATACAGCATAAAAATCTTGAAGTTCATAAAATTTTGTAAGTGAATTTTTTATATCTGTTGTATGCTCTATTTCATAAAAATTAGATGGCATATTTCGTGTATTAAACCAAATAACATCAACAGTTTTTGCTTTTTTTAATAAATTTTCATAAGTAAAATTAGGTAAAGAAATAGTATCTACAATATCACCAAGTCGCTGATTTATAAATTTTCTATTTTTGTCTTGTGCTGGAACATAAGTTGTATAATGATGCATTTTCCCTATTTCAACAAGTAAGCCTTGATAATATCCATGTGAAAATTGTTCTTCACTTTTTTTATCGCCATCTTTTAAATCAAACTTTTTTAATATTTCTTCTCGCATTTCTTGTAAAGCCCATAATCCAGGTTGAATACGAAAAATTTGATTGCTATTTTGAACAATACGTCTAATTGATGCTTCTGGTGTTTTTGTTTTCCAAAAAGAAAAATCAACAATTTCATTTAATCTACGTAAGGTTGCACAACCTCCTTCTTCTCGTAATTTTTCTATAACTTGAACTTCCTGTGTCTTTGCTTTCACAATATTACAAATTTTAATTTAACGTAAAATAAGTTATTCTATATAATAAAATATTGATGGACTAATTTTATAGCATTGCTCCTCCGCCTACAAAAGGCTCAATGTAAGTGACATTCTCCCATTGGTCAAAGTCAGCTGGAAGCATTGCTTCGAGTTGGTCAATGAGTTGCGTCTTTCCGCCAACCCATTTACAAATGGTTTCGCTTTCATTGGTTAAATAATTTCTATCACAAAGGTATTTTCTTTTGTTGAAACAAACAAAAAGGCTTTTTCTTTTTAATTTCGGAATTGTAAGAAAAATTTGACTAAATACTAAATTAAAGGTGCTATAAGGCGGAAAAACATTAAAAAACGCTTTGTTATTAAAACTAGAATACATACATTTGCGCAAATATTTGTTTTATTTTTTAAATTTATAAGTTATGAACAAGAAAGATTTGATCAATGTAATTGCTGAACAAGCTCAAATCAGCAAAGCTAGCGCTAAACTTGCTTTGGATGCAACATTGGACGCTATCAGCAATGCACTTGCAAATGGTGACAAAGTTAGTTTGATTGGTTTCGGTACATTCTCAGTTGCTGAACGTGGTGCTCGCCAAGGTGTTAACCCTGCAACAAAACAAGCTATCGAAATTCCTGCTAAGAAAGTTGCTAAATTCAAAGCTGGTGCAGAATTGGCAGAAAAAGTAAACTAATAAGATTTTTTTCTTATTAAGAAAAGGAGGAACTCAAATTTGAGTTCCTCTCTTTTTTATATAATCACAAAATAAGCATAAAAAAAGGAAGTAACTTACGGTACTTCCTTTTTCTCTTTATAGATTCTAAAATTAGAATGCGTCGATAATTGCTTTGAAGTCTTCTGCTTTTAGTGAAGCTCCTCCGATAAGTCCACCATCGATGTCAGGATTTGCGAAAAGACCTGCTGCGTTTTTAGCATTACAGCTACCGCCGTAAAGAATTGTACAGTTGTCAGCAACTTCGTTGCCATATTTTTCAGCTACCAAACCACGAATGTATGCGTGAATTTCTTGTGCTTGTTCTGGAGTTGCAGTCAAGCCAGTACCAATAGCCCAAACTGGTTCGTAAGCCAAAACGATTTTTCCGAAATCTTCAGCAGAAAGGTTGAATACAGAACCTTCAAGTTGAGCTTTTACCACTTCGTTTTGTTTTCCTGCTTCACGTTCTTCTTTTACTTCTCCAATGCAGAAAATAGGTTTCAAATCGTTAGCCAAAGCCAATTGTACTTTTTCTTTAAGAATTTCGTAAGTTTCACCATAGTAAGCACGACGTTCGCTATGACCAAGGATGCAATATTCTGCACCAGTTGATTTTACCATTTCGGCAGAAACTTCGCCAGTGTAAGCACCAGAAGCTTTGTCGGCACAGTTTTCAGCAGAAACTTTAATAACGTTATCTTTAAGCAATTCGCTTACTGTAGCCAAGTGAATGAATGGAGTTCCAATAATCACTTCGCAATTTGGGTTAGAAACAATTTCTTTCAATTCAGTAGCCAAAGCTACACCTTCTTGCAGGTTTTTATTCATTTTCCAGTTACCTGCTACAATGTTTTTTCTCATACTCAATTATACTTTAGTTATTTTGTAATAAAAATTCTTCTTGCATCTCTTTTGCCGATGGAATATCTCTGCTGTTCCATTTGCCAATGATGATTCCATCTTTTATCAACACCAATCCCGGATTAGCTCTAATAATAGTTTTGAGTGTAATGGGATCTGTCTTACACCATTCGTAAGTTGCGTTTGCCAATTCGCTATACTTTTCAATATCTTCATCAACAGAAGCTGTTAAGGCATAAAAATCTATATCGCCGTATTGAGCAAGCTGATTGATGCTCGCTATTTTCTCATTAAACTTATGTTCGGCTTTATTCACATCATAGGCAATGAGCAAAAATGTAAAACCTTCTTTTTCAAGAACCTCATAAGTAATATCGTCGCCCATTGCGTTCACTATCGAAAAATCGTGAATAGGCGGTTCGTAACCCTTTTCTATCAAAGTAGTTTTTTGCTCAATAAAAACCCAACCATCGTTTTCGTCGGGGAAATTGGCAAGTGTAAATTCCTTTTCAACGCCATCTTTTGCATAAATAAACGTTGTTTCGTAAACATCCGACTTTGCACCCTCGGGCACCTCCATACTTTTTACAATGTCGGTTCCAATTTTATATGGTCTAAAATCGATTATCGGCAAATGACGAAGGCAATAGATAGATATCAGCACAGAAGCCGAAAAAGCTACAGATGTTATTATCCACTTTTGATAGTTGAAATAAATATTTTTCGAAAAACTAGGAAGTACAAACAAAAGCAAAACGAGAAGAGAAAAACCAATGTTTTTCCAAAATGTTGCCCAGTTGCTCAACACTATGGCATCTCCAAAACATCCACAGTCAGTAACAGGATTTTCAAGCGCAATGTAAAGTGTGAGCGGAGTCATCACTAACATAAAGAACAACGCTATCCACTTAGTCAATCTTACATTGGCCCCAAGCAAGAAATTTACACCCATTGTGAATTCTACCGCAGCCAACAAAACACTTAACGGAAAGGCAAGAAATGCAAAATGCTCAAAGAATGGTCCAAAAGCAGTAAGATAATCTTCTATTTTATAGGTAGAGCCAAGTGGGTCAATTGCCTTTACAAATCCAGAAAAAGCAAAACTTATTCCTAAAATAATTTGACAAATAACACGAACGAAAACTCCCGAATTGTTCCCTTTATTATGCTTTCTTGTTGCCCTTTTCTTCATTTTTTTTTATCAATCCAAAAATAGCATAATTTACCATGTCAAAATAGTTGCCTTCTACGCCTTCTGACACAAGAGTTTTTCCGTTATTGTCTTCAATCTCTTTGTTTCTACAGATTTTTGTGAGAATAAAATCGGTATATGAAGTAACACGCATTCCGCGCCACGCTTCGTCGTAATCGTGGTTTTTGGCCATCATCAAGATTTTAGCTTCCTTGGCATATTTATCGTAAAGCGCAAGAGCTTTTTCATTATTGATGTCGGTAGTATCTGCAAAGCCAAGTTCTAACTGAATGAGAGCAACTATTCCATAATTAACAATTGCCATCAACTCGCTGTAAATATCATCACCCACAAGGTTTACTCCTGTAGTTTCAAGTTGTCGGATACGCTTTGCTTTTATAAAAAGTTGGTCTGTAATGCTTTGAGGGCGAAATAAACGCCATGAAGCTCCGTAGTCCAACAGTTTTTTTTCAAAAATCTGACGACATTTTGCTAGCGCATAATCAAATTGTTCTTCGGTGGTCATAACTCTTTAAAAAACTTTCTGACAAAGATAAAAAATCTATTTCAATCCTCAACAAGTCCGTCAATGCCGAGCACCATGCAGAGTATTGCTTGACGGATATATAATCCGTTTTGCGCTTGCTGAAAGTAGTATGCTTTTTCACTTGAATCTACGTCCACATCAATTTCTCCAACTCGAGGAAGTGGATGAAGAATACGCAAATTGGGTTTAGAATCCTCTAACATGGATTTTTTGAGTGTATACACGTTTTTGACCTTTTCATATTCCATTGGGTCTTGAAAACGTTCGCGTTGAACTCGTGTCATATACAAAATATCGGCATTGTTAAAGTTGCCATCCAATTCTGTACTTTCGGTAAATTTTATATTGTTTTTTCTGCAGAAAATCTTGTACTCCTCTGGCATTTGCAATTCGTTTGGAGAAATAAAATGAAAAGTGGGATTGAAATGTACCATTGCCATAATAAGAGAATGTACCGTGCGTCCATATTTCAAATCGCCAACCAAACAAATATGCAAATTTTCGAGCGTTCCTTGTGTTTTTTGAATGGAATACAAATCTAGAAGAGTTTGTGAAGGATGCTGATTGGAGCCGTCACCTGCATTAACAATTGGTACACGCGACACTTCTGATGCATACCGGGCTGCTCCGTCTAAATGATGTCTCATAACTATTACATCGGCATAATTGTTCACAATCTGAATTGTATCGTGCAATGTTTCTCCTTTCGACGAACTGCTTGTTGCAGCATCAGAAAAACCTATAACTCGCCCGCCAAGACGATTTACTGCAGTTTCAAAGCTTAATCGTGTTCGTGTTGATGGTTCAAAAAAAAGCGTTGCAACAATTTTTCCATCCAAGATTTTTTGATTAGGATTTTCCTCAAATTTCGCGGCCAACGAAAGAATTTCAAGCAATTGCTGCTTAGAGCAATCGGCAATAGATACAAGATTTTTCATACGTCTTATTTTTGACAAAAATAATGATTTTATCCGTATTAGTGATAAAATTTATTTTTGCTTTTTTTGATGAATTTTCACAATTCTTCATCCACAAACAACATGACACAACATATCTAAAAAAAGAAAAGCATCAGTCAACAGAGCAGAAACAATATCTCTCTTTTCTCTACCTACTTTTTCTTATCTTTGCACAAATTTTAGAGAAACGATGAAAAATATTCGCAACTTCTGTATTATAGCTCATATTGATCATGGAAAAAGCACGTTGGCAGATCGTTTACTGGAGCAAACGCAAACTGTTTCCGAAAAAGATCTCCAAGAACAAGTTCTAGACAATATGGATCTTGAGCGCGAACGTGGTATTACCATTAAGAGTCACGCCATTCAGATGAGTTACAAATACAATAACGAAAACTATACCCTCAACTTGATTGACACTCCGGGACACGTCGACTTTTCGTACGAAGTTTCTCGTTCAATTGCAGCATGCGAGGGAGCTTTGCTCATTGTAGATGCTACACAGGGTGTTCAAGCACAAACTATTTCCAACCTTTACATGGCCATAGAACACGATTT
>JAGCIZ010000209.1 GCA_017648235.1 Paludibacteraceae bacterium | reverse complement strand
CAAGTTTTGAACAATTATGACCAAGAAACTACAGACTTTTATCGTTGGAGAGTGTTTTATACAAATGAAGAATTCTCCTCACTGATTCTAAAAAAATCGGGTATTGATTTTGGGAAAATCATTGACCTTATTCCGCTAAGGCGTGGAACTTCTGCACGTATCGTAGAACTTAAAATCGTGGGAAGTAAGCAAACAATTACTGTAGGCAAAGAGTTGGAAATTCGGAAATGGTTGAGCGAATCTCATCTATATAGTTCGGCCTTTGTGGTAGAAAAAGATGCAGAGCAAAACTTTACGTTGATAGGTGCTGGCTGGGGACACGGAGTGGGACTTTGCCAAATAGGTGCTGCCGTTATGGCGCACAAAGGTTACAACTACAAACGCATTTTGCAACATTATTTTCGAGGGGCAGAAATAGAAAAACGTTGGTAAAACGCATTAGGTTTCACGCAACGCTTTCGTAATTATTATCTAATCTTAGAATTCGCTAAAGTTATAACTTTTGAGGTTTTGAGAATGACTGTTGTATAAATTTATTTTTAATATATTCGCTCTGTATTTATCATTGTTTTAGCATTTATAGGGTTTATCACCAAATCCAACTTTTTAACGATAAAATTGACTCAACATTTTGCTCAATGCTATCAGGAAGGTTGGTAAAAAAGTCAATTCCTGTAACAATTTCCATATCTTCAACACTCATCGCGTAACTTTTCAAAGAATTGTTCCCCGGTTTGTTTGCCATAAGAAAAGCTACTGTTTGTGGTTGATTATTTTTGAATGCTAAAACAACTTTGAAAAAAGCATCGGGCACTGCTACCCTATTTTCGCCAATACGTTTAGGATTACTGCTGACTATTGGTCCACAGCAAATATAGATTTTTCCATAATGGTTTGCCCAAGTTCGGCAAAGTTCTTCCAACTCTTTCCAATCGCCTGCATTCAGATTATGTATCTGCGGACAAATGTTTGTCATATAAAAACTTTCACGCATAGCTTGCTCGCTCCACTTCATATCTGCAGCAGGAGCCATATGTCCACGGTCGTAACCCGAATTGCTATAATCTTTTGTAACCACCTTTACTCCTCTTACGTTTGGGTCTGGTTTGAAATGTTTAGCCCTCTCCTCGACTCCTTGTGTTTCCGTTGAAGTTAGTTCCCATGCCACCCAGTTTGGGCATAACCAATTGGAATTGTAACTTAGAGTAAAACCCGTATGTTCAATAATTTGCTCTCCTTGAATCTTTGCAGGAAGTTCTAAATTTTTTAAGACAATGAGAGCTTGATTGGCATTATTTTGCTCCAATGATTTTTCTTGAGCAACTCCATCAGGAAGGTACTCAAAGCAGAGAATAACAATTAGAATTGTCAGAAGAAAAAGGAATATACAACCCTTATTTTTTCTCATATTTTATGATATTTGAGTGTTATTATTCAATAGCCTCTTTTATGCAATCAACAATGTATTTAACATCATCATCCGACACACATGGACCTGCTGGCAAACACATTCCTACTTTGAATATAGATTCAGATACCCCATTTATATAAGCTGGTGCATTTGCGTATAAGGGTTGTTTATGCATAGGTTTCCATACCGGACGTGCCTCAATTCTTTTGTTAAGTAAGAATACTCGCATTGCTTCAACATTATCATTTGGCTGACAATCTGTTGTTGGGCT
>JAGCIZ010000021.1 GCA_017648235.1 Paludibacteraceae bacterium | reverse complement strand
TGGTTTCTGGCACAAATATTGAATACCGCTCTGCGATACATCTGCTCAATATCTGTCATAGTAAGCCCAATACGCTTTGCAACGATAAAAGCTTGTTCGTAGCTGTAAGCGCCTGCAATGTTAAAATCGTAATGTGCTATTGCTGTGAGTGATTGATAGTGAAGTTTATTCCCGTTTTCGGTGCGGTCAAAACGACGAGTCATGAAATGCCTGTGATTGCCGTCTGTGAGTAATTGGCATTCTGTCATTTCAATTCCTGCTTCTTTGGCTATTTCACTGTAAGTGTATTCTAGTGCGCCAAATCCGGCTGGGTCTGCGTTTTCTTTATCGCGATTGTTTTCAATGTCGTCAAACTTCAGTAGCCAATAACCAAAGCCTTCTGGAGCTCGTACTTGCCCGGAAATTACTGTGTTTGTGGCTTCGTTGTAGGCAATTAGAACTTTGGCTCGGGCACCGCCGTCCACGCCGTACGTCTTAACACACTCGAATTTTCAAATGGACTTGGCCAGGAATGGAGCGGATTTGCCTTCGCCCCCTTCGCCAAGCAGAAAAATTAAACCAAGGGATGATTCCCGCTACTTAATGAGGAAAAAACAATGGAACCGAATACAATGGTTACTCTCGCTAAAATGGGTGCTGCAGCCGCTCTCGGCATTGCGGCAAAGGGCTCCGCCCTTGGTTGCGGAACGGCTGGTATGTCCGCCATCACCATGTGGAAGAAGGCTTATGCCCAGGGCAAGTCGGCACTCTTCACCTTGCTGGTGTTCGTGGGTGCCCCGATTTCCCAGACGATTTACGGCATGCTCTTGATGAACTTCATCCTGAGCAAGGCTGCCGAAAGCGGCTTTACCAACTGGGGCGGCTGCCTCGGTGCCGGTATCTTCGGCGGGCTTGGCATGATGGCTTCTGCCTGGTACCAGGGCAAGTCCGCAGCTGTGGCCTGCGATGCTCTCGGCGAAACCGGCAAGGGCATAGTAAACTACCTGATGGTGCTTGGCGTCGGCGAAACCGTCGCGCTGTTCGTCATGGTGTTCTCGATGATGCTCGTGTCGTAGCGGTGCATAAATAACAATTGCAAAAGCACCCTGTCACGATGAGTGACGTTTTTTTTTAAAAGAAAATACTATTTTGCCTATAAAGGCATATAACTTTCAATTTTTAGTTATGAAAAAACTAGTTCTAATCTTTCTATTCCTTGGACTTGCATTTGCTCAAGCGGCAAATACTGATATTCAGAAGCAGTTTGAAGCATCCAAATATATGTATTCAACCTTTGCAAAGCTGGAAAAGCAAATTCTTTCTTTGCCGTCAAAAGAATCTTTTTCAACGAAAAAATTAGACAGCAAATCATACGGATTGCATTTTAAAGTAGAAGTAGGAGATGTATATTTCCCTACAAAGGATTTTTGGTGCTCCGACACCTTAGAGGAGTGGTGTAATAAATACATAGAAAGGATGAGGACCGCATTCTTCATTCCTTACACGCTTTCTGTTGAATTAAAAAAGAATATCGGAAAATGTCCAGCAGGAACAATTCATGAAAAGACCATCTTGGTGAATGCAGATAAAGCAACATCCGTAGATACGCCTTTAAGGCTAATGAAAGACCGCATTTTCCGTGACGAAGGCTTTTCATCCAACAACGAAATATATGAATGCTGGGCTGTTATCGAAATAGGACATCAAAATGAACCCATCATACAAAAGACTCCCCGCAAAGAAACTCTTTATTTATCTGGTCAGCAATGGGCGACCCCTCAATCTTTTAACCCACTTGCCGAGAGTTGGATGGTTTCTTGGCCGGTGGGCGGTCGCTTTAATTTAATGTATGAACCGCTTATTACTTATAATACATTAAACGGTGCATTAGAGCCACTTCTTGGAACTCTTGTTCCTGAATTATCTAATAATGATAGTATTGTGGTTGATTTGAACCCTGCAGCTCGTTGGAGTGATGGTAAACCAGTTAATTCTAATGACGTTAAGTATATCTTTACAAAGGGTTCTGTAAGTACTGTCGAACAAATCGCAGATATCCATGTAGATACTCTTTACGAAGCTTCTGCAGATACTACAGCTCCTAAGAAAATGAAAGGTGAACGTCTTTCATTTATGGTTGCTAAAGACAAACGTAATAACCCACTTTCTGTGATGGATTTGTTGCAAGCAATTCGCATTGTGCCTTCCCATGTATTTGCTGAACTTGAAAAGCAAAATAAAGGTGATTTATATGAAGTAAAAAAATTGATGCTTGACAAGAATCCTTTAGATGGAAAGCCACCGGTCGTTTCTGGGCCTTATAATCTTATGTCGTATGATAGTTCTAGAATAACATTAAAGCGGCGCGATGATTACTGGGGAAACAATGCTCTTCACCATGGAAAAAGACCTGCCCCAAAATACATTGTTCACCCAATTCTAAGAACAAACTACGATCTTTTTTCTTCAATACGTGATAATGCTGTTGATGTAACAATGGGCTATATAAGCCATTTTTCTAGAATGCAATCCTTCGGTATTCGTTCTTGGTTTGATTCTATACCATATCATTATCCAGCAACGATTCTAATGTTAATAATAAATGTCACGAAACCTCCTTTAGATAATGCAGTCTTTAGGAGAGCCATGGCAACGGCTATAGAATATGGAAGTATAAATCAATTTGCTTTATATAATCAAGCATCAGACATAGAACCAGGTCTCGTCATACCATATGGACTAGAAAAGAAATACGCTCAAAAGAGTCATATGGGATTATATGGCATCAAAACTTCGTTTGACGATTACAAAAAAAGAAAAGATAAAGTTCAGGAAATGCTTAATTCCATAGGAATACAATCTATATGGAACTATGACGGAACATTATCTCACATGGAAACTAAAGACGGCAAAAAACTCCCAACACTCTTTATTACTTGCCCGGCTGGCTGGACTGACTGGGAAGCTATTGTAACAATTGCTGTTGAAGGAATGCGTGCTGCCGGTATTGATGTCCGTGAAGGTTTT
>JAGCIZ010000208.1 GCA_017648235.1 Paludibacteraceae bacterium | reverse complement strand
CAGTTGCGAAGGTTATGGCGATTGGATTTGGTGGAACATTTGTAAAAATGGACGAATTTTTGACCTTGGACTTTTTCCTGATAACTATATCCCAATGGCAATGCCAGTTCCTGATTTTCACAATAATCAACGACTTGGAACTATTTTTGAAGTGGCAGTGCGTCGTGGAAAATTGCTTGTTTCAGGTTACAAGTTGCAAGGAGAAACCATTGAACAACAAGTATATAGAGAAGCTCTAATAAAATATGTTTCTGGTGAAAAATTCAATCCAAAAACACAAATTTCACCAGCAATTTTGGACGAAATTTTCAACCCGATAAAAAAGGAAACTATAGAGAAACCTGAGAAATTCGCTAATGCATTGCTTTACATTGAGTGCGCTAAAAAGTTGACTAACGAAACAAAACGCATTTGGAAACAAGACTATGATTTGCAAGATTCCGACGTACGCGTTTCTTATTCAGTTTCAAATATCTCAGCTGTAAACAAGAAAGGCTCTTCGTATTGGGAAGTGGACAAAGAAGGTGAACTTCAAATAAAAACTCCTGCTGGAGAGTTGGGATTGTTGCACGTTGTTTTTGCCGAAAATAATGGCAAAATAGCAGGAAGTATTGAGGGAAGAGCATTCTCTTTAGAAAAGGTTGAGGGTGAAAAAACTCAAACGTTCAATATCGATCGCGAAGATTGTTTGGACGGAAAACTTGTACTAAAAATTTCTGCCGAAAAAGACAAATTTGTTGCCATAAAGCAGGTTGTATTTATTCCTGTAAAAAAGTAAACGTGCGATGAAAAAAGAGGAAACTACAGATGAAAAAAAGAAGAATGACTCAAATCAAATTCCAGATTTGAGTCATTTTGAAGTGCCAGAAGATTACGATCTTTTCAACGACGAAAATCTAGATATGTTACCTTAGATTTTAGATTGTTGAGGCAAGTAATCAGATATATCTTTTCCAAACGATTTCAATTCGCGCAAAAGAGAGGATGAAATTTCTTTTTTGTCCGAGTCGGAGCAGAAAAAAATAGTTTCTATGCCCGTGAGGGTTTTGTTGGCTTCGGCCACTTGTTGTTCATAGATAAAGTCTTCTGTGGAGCGCAATCCTCGAACAATGTAGGACGCTTCTACCTCGAGAGCAAAATCCACTGTAAGCCCTTCAAAAACTTTTACCTCAATTTTTGGATTTTTTTTGTAAACTTCATTAATGAGTTTTGCTCTATCTTCTGCAGGATAAGTATATTTTTTTTGAGTATTTATTCCTATCCCAATAATTATTTTATCAAATAGTGGAAGAGCTTTCTCTACGATGTGTTGATGCCCTTTTGAGAAAGGATCAAAACTTCCTGGGAAAATGGCAATTTTTTTCATCGAAAAACCAAATAATAAGCGCAAAAGTAATGCATTGTTTCATAATAAAAATAAAAAAGCGATGTTTTTTGTTGTGTAATGAAAAAATGTTTCTATCTTTGCACCCGCATTCAGCAATGAGTGGCGTTGGTGCCATAGCTCAGTTGGTAGAGCAAAGGACTG
>JAGCIZ010000207.1 GCA_017648235.1 Paludibacteraceae bacterium | reverse complement strand
CATACCATCTTTGAAAGTAGGGTCTTTGATGGCTGTACCCCAAGCATTGGCATTAGCCTCTTTGGTACGCTGTGCATCATCCAACATCTTCATAAAGAACAGATAGGTCATCTGCTCCAAGATGGTGATGGAATTGGTGATACCTCCCGTCCAAAAGGTATCCCATATAGAATCTATACGATTTTTAATCTCGCCTGTAATCATAAAAAACAAAGTCTACTTAACAAAACCCTCAAAGGTAAAAAAAATAAAGTTCACTGCTTAAAATTGCAGCGAACTTTATCTTGCGATTTTGATCTATATCTTTCTACTCGATTACATCATACCGCCCATTCCTCCACCCATTGGAGGCATTGGAGCTGGATTGTCTTCTTTTTTCTCTACAAGAACGCATTCTGTAGTGAGGAACATGCCCGCAATTGAAGCAGCATTTTCAAGTGCTACGCGAGTAACCTTAGCAGGGTCAACAATACCAGCAACCTTCAAATTCTCATATTTGTCGAGACGAGCATTGTATCCAAAATCAGCTTCGCCCTCGCGAACTTTTTGAACCACAACAGCACCCTCTTTTCCTGCATTTGTAACAATTTGACGAAGAGGTTCTTCAATGGCACGTTTCACAATCTCAACACCTATTTGTTCATCATCATTGTCTCCTTTGAAACCATCAAGTGTAGCTTGAGCACGAATGTATGCAACACCACCACCAGCGACAATACCTTCTTCAATAGCTGCACGAGTTGCGCTTAGCGCATCGTCGACGCGATCTTTTTTCTCCTTCATTTCTACTTCAGAAGCTGCACCAACGTAAAGAACAGCTACACCGCCTGCCAATTTTGCCAAACGTTCTTGAAGTTTTTCACGATCGTAGTCGCTTGTAGTAGCGGCAATTTGAGATTTGATTTGTCCTACGCGAGTAGTAATAGCGTCTTTTTCTCCAGCTCCATTTACAATGATAGTATTGTCTTTGTTCACTGTGATTTTTTCTGCAGTTCCCAACATTTCAATTGTTGCACTCTCAAGTTTAATTCCTTTCTCTTCCGAAATTACAACTCCTCCTGTCAAAATAGCTATGTCTTCCAACATCTCTTTACGACGATCGCCAAAACCTGGAGCTTTAACAGCACAAATCTTAAGTTGTGCACGCAAACGGTTTACAACCAAAGTAGTAAGCGCTTCAGAATCAACATCTTCTGCAATGATAAGCAAAGGACGTCCACTCTGAACAGCAGGCTCAAGAATAGGAAGAAGTTCTTTGAGGTTCGAGATTTTTTTATCGTAAACCAAAATGTATGGTTTATCCATCTCTACTTCCATTTTTTCAGTATTAGTTACAAAATAAGGAGAAATGTAACCACGGTCAAACTGCATACCTTCTACCACTTCGATAGTAGTGTCAGTTCCTTTTGCTTCTTCGATTGTTATCACACCATCTTTTGAAACTTTACGCATTGCATCAGCAATAAGTTTACCAATAACAGGATCGTTGTTTGCCGAAATGGTTGCAACTTGCTCGATTTTGTCGTAATCATCACCTACCACTTCCGACTGAGCTTTGATGCTATCAACGATTTTAACAACTGCCTTGTCAATACCACGTTTCAAATCCATTGGGTTAGCCCCTGCCGTTACATTTTTTAGACCAACACCAACGATTGCTTGCGCAAGAACAGTTGCTGTAGTTGTTCCATCACCAGCTTGGTCGCCAGTTTTGCTTGCCACTTCTTTTACAAGTTGTGCCCCAAGATTTTGAGTTGCATCTTCAAGTTCAATTTCTTTTGCTACACTCACACCATCTTTAGTGATATGAGGAGCGCCAAATTTCTTTTCGATAATTACATTGCGACCTTTAGGACCAAGTGTTACTTTTACAGCATTTGCCAACTCGTCCACGCCTTTTTTTAATTGGTCGCGAGCATCGATATTAAATAAAATTTCTTTTGCCATAATATTTTTTCTTATCTCTTCTTTTTACAATTAACCCAATACTGCCAAAACGTCACTCTGACGCATAATCAAATATTTTTCTCCATCAAGTTCCAATTCTGTTCCTGCATATTTGCCATAAAGAACTTCGTCACCTGTTTTGAGAATCATTTCCTCATCTTTTGTGCCATTACCAACAGCAACAACTTTTCCTTTTAGAGGTTTTTCTTTTGCAGAATCAGGAATAATGATTCCACCGATGGTTTTTTCTTCTGCAGCCGCAGGACTTATTAATACGCGGTCT
>JAGCIZ010000206.1 GCA_017648235.1 Paludibacteraceae bacterium | reverse complement strand
TCTGTGTTTACAGGTGAAAATTTTTGAAATAATTAACAGATTATAAAGATTAAATTTAATTTTTTATGAAATCAATTGTAAAGATTTGGAGTTTAGTGCTCGTGGTTTTGATGGTTCTTGCTTCTTGCGAACCAGAGATGAGGGAAAATGTAACCGATGCAGGTAATCCTTCTGGTATTCCACTTTTGACAGATCCGTTTGAGTTGAGTATGTATTCTTCGCAGGCATCGAGAATCTTGATTGCTCAATATCCTGATGGTTCGAAAAAGTATGTTGACGGTGCAATTATTGGGGAAACAGGGCTTTTGTTGCAAATGGATAATGACTATCCAGAACGTAGAAAAGATACTATTTGGGCAAAAACTGAGCCAGTAGAAGGCTTGGTTGCTGATTGGAAAATTGCAGATGAATCAGTTTTGAAAATAGTTGAAACTTCACAGCTCCCAAGTTACATTGTGGTAGAAGCTTTGAAGAAAGGAAATACAAAAGTATACGCACAAGTTGAAGACAATGCTTCTGACACTATCGATGTAATAGTAGACAGCCGTTATGTTAAATCTTTGCGTTATGTTGTTCAAGGCCCTGTAGGAACATACGAAGCAGAGTCTACAACAGGTACGCTTTATGATGTGGACCCTCGCGCTAAAAATAATCCAGCAGAGAGAAAGGATCAATATACACTAACAGTAAAGGTTGATGCTGAAGAAAATGGCGGACCATCTTCGTTTCCTGTGACTTGGGAAATTGTAGGTGATGTTGATACTATCAATGACTTGAAGTTGACTTATACGGGTGAGAACAAAGAAACTGTCATGATTGAAACTCGTAAAGGAGACGACGGGAAAGGTTTGATTGAAAGATTAAATAAAGAAAAAGACCCTGCTTCTAAAGACTATATTCGTTCACTTGATGTTACTGTAAGAGCAAGATCAGCATATTTTTCTGTTGATGCATTGCTGAGCATTAAACCTAAAAATGGAATTACACCGATTGAGTCTGTAGATTGGAAACAATTGTATGGTGATGAAGCTGCAGTAATGACTGAAGTTGAAATTGAAACATCAAGTAAGTATGAGCCAGCTCCTATTTTGCTTACAGCATTGGGTAATCCTAGTGTAGTGGATCATCTTGTTGGTGGCTATCGTTTCGGTATTGTTGGTAAAGATGGTTATCTCGATAACTCTGCTGCAGGAAATATATTTGAAAATGAATTTGTTCGTTTGGAATCAACTGATGAAACAAAAGAAGGCGGAAAAGTTGGTATTAGAGGTTTGAAAGCGGGTACTGTGAAAATTTGGGTAGAGATAGGTGATGCTGCTTTGGGAGGAAACTTTACAGAAAAAGAATATGGTGCGCCAGTAAAAACTGAACTAACAGTTAATATAGTGAACGTTGTTTCTAGCTTGAAAGTTTACAAAGAAGAAAATATGTCTACAGAGATTGGAACTAATATGCAAAAATTGACGGTTGGTGATAATCAAGTATTTGTTGCTCAAATCGAAGATGAAGCGGCTCATAAAGAATTCAAGGGTAACATTGAGTGGTTAGTTGAAAATAACAATGGCAATGCTATCTCCATATACCAAGACCCAACTGACAAAACTCGAGTAACCGTAACTGCAAATAGTGCTGCTATAGGTAATGCTGCTCCAAAACTTTATGCTAAGGTAACGGATTCAAAGGGCAAAGAAACAATTTCGGCTATGTTCCCTATAGAAGTAGAAGAGGCTGCTTCTGATGAGGCATCAAATCTCGAATTTACTTCTGCTAATGTAAGATGGGAAGATTTCTATAGTTTTGGAAGCGATTATTATACTTACGTCTTTACTACTGCTGCGGGAGATGAGTTGGTAATCCCTGCTAGTGATCCTGTTATGATGGGAATGGGATACGATGGTTATATGTTTGATGAAGATAGAACATGGAAAGTTGGTGAAGGAAACGACGGCGATGAAGATATCTTCATTATGTCAGGCCCAGGTATAGGAATCACAATCTCTGCTTCAGGAACTGAATATAGAATTAAGAGTGGAACAATTACAATCTCTGGTGGAGGAACATCAGCTTCGATAGATTTGAT
>JAGCIZ010000205.1 GCA_017648235.1 Paludibacteraceae bacterium | reverse complement strand
GAAAACACCGCGATTTTTCTGATGAAGATATACAGTTACTTTCGGACTCATTTACCGCATTCCAAAACGGAATTCTAGAAAATAAAAAAGGCTTTTGCGCCGTGGTTTCCACAGAAGAAATTGCAAAACAAGATTACATCCTCACCCCTGGCCGCTACGTTGGTATAGAAGAAAAAGAAGAAGATGCCGAACCATTCGACCAAAAAATGACATGCCTCACAACCGAACTTGGCAAAATGTTTGAACAAAGCCACAAACTAGAAGACGAAATAAAGAAAAACCTAGAAGGCATTGGTTGGAAGATTAATTAACAAGCGGATTGGTTCGTAGCTAACGCTACTCACGGAAAAAAGTGAAGGTCGTTAGACCTGAACAAATCCGATTGTTTAGAATATAGAGGAAGAAAGATGAAAGAAGACTGGAAAGAATGTAAATTGGGAGAAAAAATATGAATAATGAGATCGAAATACAAAATAAAATTCAACTTTTTGAAAATTCAAAAATTCGTTCCGTATGGGATAGCGAAAATGAAAAATGGTATTTTTCCGTTGTGGATGTAATTGCTGTTTTAACAGAAAGTCCAAATCCAAGAAAATATTGGAGTGTCTTAAAAACTCGTTTAAAATCAGAAGGAAGTCAGTTGGCTACAAATTGTAGTCAACTGAAAATGCTAGCTTCTGACGGGAAAATGTATAAAACCGACTGCATGACAACCGAACAACTTTTACGTCTTATTCAATCTATTCCTTCACCAAAAGCAGAACCATTTAAGTTGTGGCTTGCCAAAATCGGTTCGGATTTTTTAGATGAAGCGATTGACCCAGAACTTTACCAGACTAAACCTCAAAATATAACACAACATATAAAAAATATTTATGAAGATGAAGAACTTGAAGAAAGTCGAACTTGTAAGAATTACTTACAAGTTCAAACAGAGGGAACAAATGAATGAGCAAATGGAAGAGTGGAAATGAACAAAACAAGAAAACGAGGATATGCACATTATAAGCGACAAGAACTCCTGAATAAACTAAAGCCTGTGTTTGGAAAGCTTATAAATATTAGTACTGGTATTGAAGCAAATCTTTCAAAAAAGTCTCTAGACAAAATGACTAGTGCAAAAACCCTCGAAAAATCAAAAGTAAATGGATTTACGTTGGACGAACATTTTGAATTAGCTGCAAAAATTAAACCTCTTTATGAAACAGCAATTTTAGTTACTGCTCATGGGAATTTAAAGAATCCAAATGATCCCAATGTAGTATCAATAAAAAGGTTTATTGCTGCCGCAATATTAAACAACGGAAAAAAAGCAGATGTGTTGATAACTGTAAAAGAAAGTATTGCTAATGGACACAAGATATATTCAATAGAACTTGACGAAATAAATAAAGCCTCCGAAAGATTCAGAGGCTTGAGTGACGCGGCTGCAAGCAGCGAACAGGGCAACTAAGACACCTCACGTCGATATGTTTACTATATACTGAGCGTGTTTTTATGTCAAGGATGATATTGCCACAGGTCATGGATTTGATAATTGAGAATTGATAATGGAAAATTGAGAATTACCACGGGTCGTCGTTTTTGTGTGGTGAAATAAATAATTAACAAGCGGATTGGTTCGTAGCTAACGTTACTCACGGAGGAGTTATGTTGATTTATGAAGAAGAATCAGGAAAGATTATAAAAGCATGCATGAATGTTTATAATGAACTTGGTAATGGCTTTTTAGAAGCGGTTTATCAAGAAGCTTTAGCTATTGAGTTTGGACTAATGAATATACCTTTTAGAAGAGAAGCAAAAATTGATAT
>JAGCIZ010000204.1 GCA_017648235.1 Paludibacteraceae bacterium | reverse complement strand
TTCAACTCTCCGTTTTCGAAAATTTCCGATTTTGCAATATATAAGTTAGGATTTTCTACAGACCACAATGCAGGTTTGTCAAGAATAAAGTTTTGCTCAAAAGTATTTTTCTCGTACTTGTTGAGCGAGGATTCTTCTGTTGCCACCACATTGTTTTGTGCATCAAGAATTGTAGTTTTTAACTTGAGTGACTCCCATTGTGTAGCATCTGTATATTTCACATTTGTACGCACCGAAACTTTGGCATATTCTTCGCTCACAACTGGAGTTGTAACGCATGTTCCCCAAACAGGAATATGAGTTTTTTCGGTTACAATCAAGTGCACATTGCGATAAATACCAGCACCTGGGTACCAGCGCGACGATTCAGGCATATTTTCCAAACGAACAGCAAGAGTGTTTTTGCCATTTTCAGAAACAAAATTGGTAATATCCACCACAAAAGAGTTGTAACCATACTTCCATTCGCCAGCTTTTTGCCCATTTACAAAAACTTGTGGTTCACTCATTGCACCATCAAAGAGCAGTTCTATTTGTTTGCCTTCCGATGATTTTGGTGCGTCAAACTGCAAACGATACCATCCCACACCAACAAATGGTAAACCTCCAGTACGGCCTGCATGCTCGAGAGCTTCTTTTTGTCCGTCTTGCAAAATAGCCACGTTTTGTTTGTCGTTTTGAGAGCTGAAAGGTCCGTAAATAGCCCAGTCGTGAGGTACTACTACCGACTGCCATTTCGCATCCTCTACATCGATATTAGAAAATTGAGCGTTGTCTTCACGCGTAAATTTCCAACCTTTTTCGAGTAAAGTTTCTGTGCGTTGCGCATTTGAAGCAATGCAACTCAGTACACAAATTCCTACTAAAAATTTTCTCATATTTTTTCTTTTTATTTATGAATAATAGTTAGCTAATTATACTGTTTTTTTCTTCATCTGTTTGTTGAAAGTTTTCTAAAAGATGGTATTTCTTTTGTCTAGTTTTCCAACGTTCACGGGCGTATTTTTGCATGTCCGTGATGGTGTCTTTTTCGTCGGTTATTTCTAGCCCAAGAAGCGTTTCAATCACATCTTCCATGGTAATAATTCCGTCCATTCCACCGTATTCGTCAACAATGAGTGCAATGTGTTCTTTTTTGTTCAAAAGTTCTTCCCAAATACTATAAAGTTCCATTGAGTTTGGTACGACCACAATTTCACGTTTAATGTCTTTCAAACGAAGATCATATTTATCTTCGGCTAGTTTTTCAAAAACTGTTTGTCGGAATACATATCCGGTAATGTTTTCTTCGTCGTTTTCCGAATAAACGGGAATTCGTGAAAAACGCAAATAATCTTTGTTTTTAAGAAAATCATTGAGGAACAAGTTTTCGTCGGCCACTGCCACAACCACTCTTGGTGTCATTATTTGTTCTACATCAACGTTTTTCAATTTTAGCAGATTTTGAATGATTTTATGCTCGCGTTCGGAGAAAAGACCTTCTTCTGCTCCAATACTTGTAAGAGCGGAGATTTCCTCGCGACTTGTAGAAATTTCCTCTTTATCTGGAGCAATTTTTTTTGTAAAGAGCGACGACATTATCACAAAAGGATACATAGTGAACATTGTGCAACGAATTAGAAATGTAACAACGTATCCTAGTTTTCTCCAGTATTGCGTTCCAATTGTTTTTGGAATAATCTCAGTAAAAATCAAAATAAGTAATGTGAGTAAGGCAGAAGCAAATCCTAAATAGGTTTCTCCCCAAATCGATACAACTTGTGCTCCTACTCCAGCTGCTCCAACCGTATGCGCAATGGTGTTGAGTGACAGAATTGCCGCCAATGGGCGATCAATATCTTCTTTTTGCTCAAGAAACTGTGCTGCCCATCGGCTACCTTTTTCTATTCTCACCATTAGAAAAGATTGTGGAGTTGTTAGTAAAACAGCTTCCATCAGTGAGCAAAGGAAAGACAATGTAAGCGCAAGAAAAAGGTAAAGAAGTAATAAACCCATATATGTGCGTGCGAAAAAATAATTTAATCGTTCAAGGTGCAAAGATAATAAAAAAGATTAACAAACTGATTTTGCAACTTTGTGCGGGGTGAGAGGTTCAAATAAATTACACATATACGATTTGAGTAATAAAAAAAGTCGCCGAAGCGGGTTGCCAATCCACAAGGGGAATGCCTTTCTACACTTGCCTAATCGCCAATTGACATTGTAAATATAATTAATATTTAACCGAACAAAACATTCGTAACACTTAAGTTTTTTTGCCGCTTTTTATGTTGTAAAACATATTTTCAAAAAATTGATTTCATTTTTTTATGGCTACATTTGAAGCACTCATTTGCAAATGAGAAAAACAGAAAATATAACTACTAATTTAATTTTTTAAGAATTATGAAGGTTTATCAATCTAACGAAATCAAGAACATCTCTTTGTTGGGAAGTTCAGGAGCAGGAAAAACCACTCTTGTAGAAGCTATGCTTTTCGAGAGTGGAGTTATAAAACGTATCGGAAACATCGCTTCCAAAAACACAGTTTCGGATTATTTTCCTGTAGAACAAGAGTATGGTTATTCTGTATTTCCATCTGTTATTTATGCAGAATGGTTAGGTAAAAAGTTAAATATTATCGATTGTCCGGGAGCTGACGATTTTGTTGGGGGTACTGTTACCTCTTTGTCGGTTACCGATACGGCCTTGATTCTTATCAATGCTCAATATGGAGTAGAAGTGGGAACTTCTAACCATTTTCTCCAAGCCGAAAAACTGGCTAAGCCAGTTATTTTTGTGGTTAATCAGCTTGATCAAGAGAAAGCTGATTTTGACCAAATTATTCTTCAATTGAAAGAAAACTATGGACAAAAAGTTGTTCAAATACAATATCCTATTGAAGTAGGACCAAACTTCAACGCAGTGATAGATGTGTTGTTGATGAAAATGTATCGTTGGAAACCAGAGGGCGGAGCTCCTGAAATTTTGGAAATTCCTGCCGATCAAATGGAAAAAGCAAAAGAACTTCACAACACTCTTGTTGAGGCAGCTGCCGAAAACGACGAAGGTTTGATGGAAAAATTCTTTGACAAAGGAGTTTTGACAGAAGATGAAATGCGAGAAGGAATTCGAAAAGGTTTAATAGACAGAGGAATTTATCCTGTTTTTTGTGTTTGTGCAGGACGAGATATGGGTGTTCGTCGTTTGATGGAATTTTTAGGAAATGTGGTTCCTTTTGTAAACGAAATGCCAAAACCACTTACCAAGGATGCTCAAGAAGTGGCAATTGATTCCAATGGACCTACAAGTCTATTTGTATTCAAAACAAGTATTGAACCTCACATTGGCGAAGTTTCTTACTTCAAAGTGATGTCGGGAAAAGTGCGCGAGGGAGATGATTTGATTAATGTTAGTCGTTCTGACTCCAAAGAGCGCCTTAGTCAAATTTATTGCGTAGCGGGGCAAAACAGAACAAAGGTAGAAGAACTTGTGGCTGGAGATATTGGGGCAACCGTAAAAATGAAAAACGTGAGAACAGGCAATACGTTGAATGGCAAAGGAAGCGATTTTGAATTTGCGCCTGTTTCTTATCCTGAACCAAAATTCCGCAGAGCAATAAAAACTCAAAAAGAGGGAGAAGAGGAACGCTTGAGCGAAGTGCTAACACGTATGCACGAAGAAGACCCAACATGGATTGTTGAACAATCAAAAGAGTTAAAACAACTTATTGTTTACGGTCAAGGAGAATTTCATCTTCGTACGCTTAAATGGCGATTGGAAAATAATGATAAAATAATGGTTGATTTTGCTGAACCAAAAATTCCTTACCGTGAAACTATTACGAAGGTGGCTCGTGCCGATTATCGTCATAAGAAACAATCGGGCGGTGCAGGTCAGTTTGGTGAAGTACACCTTATTGTAGAACCTTATTTCGAGGGAATGCCAGAACCGGAATTGTATAAATTCAACGGACAAGAGTATAAAATCAGTGTTAGAGACAAACAAGAAGTTTCACTCGAATGGGGAGGAAAGGTTGTCTTTATAAATAGTATTGTAGGAGGTTCAATTGATGCTCGATTTATGCCAGCTATTCTTAAAGGAATTATGGACAGAATGGAGCAAGGACCTTTGACTGGCTCTTATGCTCGCGACGTTAGAGTGATAGTTTATGATGGAAAAATGCACCCAGTAGATAGTAATGAGATCTCGTTCCGGTTGGCTGGACGTAATGCTTTTGCACAAGCATTCAAAGAAGCTGGGCCAAAACTTTTGGAACCAATCTACGATGTAGAAATTCTTGTTCCATCTGATCGTATGGGCGATGTAATGAG
>JAGCIZ010000203.1 GCA_017648235.1 Paludibacteraceae bacterium | reverse complement strand
GCAAATGGCCTCAAACAGACAAAATAAACAATGAGAAATGAAAGAAATGTAATGCAAATGTCCAATGCAAACACTACCCAACGGGGTAAATAATGCAGAGATGCAATTTTCCTTAATAGATACAACTTTTTAGTTTCCATAATGTTTTTCTATTTTATTTCTTCTAAAGTTGATATTAGAAAATTCCAAAATCTTTGAACGCTAGAGATGCTCACTTTTTCATCGGGAGAGTGAGGATGACGGATTGTTGGTCCAAAAGATATCATGTCGATATCTCCTTTTTTTGCTCCAATAATTCCGCATTCCAATCCAGCATGAATTACCTTTACTTCAGGTCTTTTTCCAAATTTCTTGGCGTAAACATTTGACATTATTGTCATTATTTTTGAATTCATATCAGGGCTCCATCCTGGATAATTTCCTGAAAAATCTACCTTCGCTCCTGCCAAAAGGAACAAACTTTCCACCATAGAGGCAAGTTCTTCTTTTTTACTTTCCATCGCGCTGCGAATAAGCGATGCAACGAAAATGTTTTCTCCATCGGATTTAACAATGGAAAGATTATTAGATGTTTCTACTGTATCAGGTATTTCAGGAATAAATCGGAAAACTCCATTGGGACATGCAGTAATGGAATTTACTAGGTCATCTTGGATTTCTTCGGGAATAAGTCCTTGAGGTAAATCAATTTCCTTTGCAGTAAAACTAATTTTCTCTTCAACGGATTTGTATTCTTCGTTGAATAATTGTTCGTATTCTTGAACCAAATTAGAAATTTCTTCCAATCCTTCTGCTGGGATAGTAATAGTGGCTGTGGCTTCACGAGGAATGGCATTGCGCATGTTTCCACTCTCGATGCTTGAGAGTCGTGCTTCATAAAGCATAATCGATTCTTTGAGGAATCTAAACATCAATTTAATAGCATTTGCTCGACCACAATTGATTTCTAGTCCTGAATGTCCCCCTTTCAATCCTGACAATTTTATTTCAAGAGCAATATCTCCATTTGGAATGGCAACCTCGTTGTATTTGAATGTGATATTTGCATCTACACCGCCAGCACAACCGACGAACAATTCTCCTTCGTCTTCTGAATCCATATTGAGCAGAATTTTTCCTTCAAATGAATCTTCGTTAAGATTTTTTGCTCCTATCATTCCCACTTCTTCGTCAATAGTAAAAAGTGCTTCAATAGGACCATGGCTAAGGTCGTTTGATTCAAGTATTGCCAAAGTTGCAGCAACTCCAATTCCATTATCAGCACCAAGGGTGGTTTGGGTAGCTTTTAGCCAATCATCTTCAACGATTAAACTCAAGGAATCTTTTTCAAAATTATGGTTCACGTCGCTATTTTTTTGCGGAACCATATCCAAATGACTCTGCAAAACAACAACAGGAACATTTTCTTTGCCAAGAGTAGCAGGTTTTTTTATTAAAATATTCCCTACGTTATCCACCTTAAATTCTAGGTTTTTTTTCTTTGCAAACTCAATTATAAACGTGCTGATTTCGCTCAAAAAACCTGATGGATGAGGAATCTGACAAATTTGATAGAAGTTATTCCATAATGCTAAAGGTTGCATGGTACGGATGTCAGTATTGTTTCCCATTGTTGATTTGTAAATTTGCTTTATATAATTTGCAAAAATAATGATAAGTACTGATTTATGCGAAAAAGAGAATGAAAAGTTTCTTGATTAAAAAAGAAAGAATCACCATTTTGAGAGATGATGATTCTTGTTTGATGTTAGTATAGTATTTTACCAGAAAGAAGTCGCTTTTTCTCATGGACAAATAAATAAACACGAACTTTTCCTTTTCTCTCGAATTCAAATATTGCGCCGTTAGAATCTCTACTATCAAGTTTTTCGTTTGCACCAATTACAGGAATTTGTTGTGTCCCAATCATTCTTCCCGATGGTTCAAAGATATAAACATATACGTTGTTGCGTTTAGAACTTGCTTTCCAACGTCCTCCGCCTAATGCTGTCCAGCAAACGTCGTCTGCTGTTGGTGTCTCTCCCGGATTTTCGGTAGAATATTTGAAAAGAATCTTGTATTGAGATGTTGATAAATCTTCAGCTTGACAAGTGATGATTGTTTCTTCTCCAATGTTCCCTTTCAAAACAGAAGTTGTTTGAGAATATTCTTGTTTTATTGGTAATATTTCAGGAATAGTATCTCCTTGATAAAGGAGATATTCGTAATAAAACACTGTAGGCTCAAAATCATCTATCGAAATTCCATTGAGTTTGATGTCTTTCAAAAGAGAATTATTCGATAACAATATTTTAGTAGAAACTACATAAATATTTTTGCTTCCATCTTCAGCAGTAACCGAAACAATAAACTCAGTAGGAGTTGCTTGCGTGATATCTGCAGTTTGAGAAGCTTCGCCAAGAACATACGTAATGTCAGAAGCGGATATAAGTTCTGAACTATCTGTTCCAACAGGGTATACTAACGTGTAAATTGTAGAATCAGGGTTAAATGTTGTAGCTATATTTCCCACTTCATAATTTCCAAAATAAACTTCGTAAGGGTCGTTTTGTTTTGTTCCGATAGTTGCTCCTTCTACCAATAGGTTTGATAATTTGTTGTTGCTTGATTTTAATACATCAAAATTAATGGTATATGATTCTGAATTTGCACCATCTTGAGCAATAATAGTTATGGTAGTTGTCCCTTTAACTCCATTGCTTTCTATTGTAACACTAGTTACATCAGGCACCGATGTTGTGTATGTGATTTCTGGTAGTAGAGTAGTGCCAACTGGAAGGAATACATTGTATTCATAATCCTCCGAGTTGAAATTCTCGTCACATTCGAAACCATTAGCAGATGTACTTATCAACTCTCCACCGATGAATATTCCTCTGAGTGTTGCATCAGACGAAGGTAGAATATTGAACGAACTAGTATATGTGTTTTGACTTATTCCGTCTTCTGCTGTAACCGCAATAGTAGTTTTTTCTGTAAGATTTGTTGCAGGAGTGATGACAACGTTTTGTACATCTTCTTGCTTTTCGCAAGTAATAGTTGGCACAACCGTAGTTCCGTAAGGTAGGTTTACCACATAATTGAATGTAGTTTCATCGAAACCTTGAATTTCTTCTCCGTCTACATAAATCATTTTTAGTAGGGCATTGTCCGATTTCTTTTTAATGATATGAAGTGTGTAAATGGTAGAATCGATTTTATTTTCTGCAACAACTTTTATCTTAATGTCGCATTCTGTTTTGCTAATGCTAATAGTGTCGGTTGTTATTGCTTGACACGATTCATGATCGGAGACAAGTTTAATTTCTGGATAAACTGTTCTGTCGTTAGGGAATAGAATTGTGTATTCAAGTGTTTCGGGAGAGAAGTTTTTGTCACATTCGAAATTAAGGGATGAAGTGCTGAGAGATTCTCCATCTATCTGAATATCGTTCATTAAACTATCGTTGCAAGGCATTACGCTAAAATCAATAGTGTATGTTTCAGCTGCAATACCATTTTCGGCAACCACAACAATTGTAGTAATATCATTGATGCCATTAGTTGTAATGGTTGTGCTCTGTCCTTCGGCTCCTAATAAGGCAGTAATGTCAGGCACTATCGTAGTGTGCATAGGAAGAACAAAATTGTAATCGAAAATGTTTGCTGAGAAATCTGCTAAAGGGTTTCCGTTAATTTCAATCCCACTTAATAGTGCGTTATCCGATTTTGGTTGCGACGATTCTATATCTATCGTGTAAATCTGGCTGATAGATCCGTTTTCTGCTGTTACCGTAATGATTATTTGCGATTCGTGAGTTGTGATTTCTACACTTTGATTTTCGTCGCCTTT
>JAGCIZ010000202.1 GCA_017648235.1 Paludibacteraceae bacterium | reverse complement strand
TAGATAAAGACAAACTAAAAAATGAGTTCAGAAAATACTATAACGAAGAGCAAGAAAAGTAAAAGTAATCCATGGACTTGGATTCCTACGGTCTATTTTGCCGAAGGATTGCCTTATGTTTTGGTAATGACCGTTTCTGTTATTATGTATAAAAACTTAGGAGTTTCCAATTGCGACATTGCATTCTACACAAGCTGGCTTTATCTGCCTTGGGTCATCAAACCGTTATGGAGCCCGTTTGTTGATTTGCTAAAAACCAAACGTTGGTGGATTGGTTCCATGCAAATGTTGATAGGTGTAGGGTTAGCAGGAATTGCATTTTTTATCCCCACAAGTTATTTTTTTCAAACAACATTGGCATTTTTCTGGCTCTTGGCATTTAGTTCTGCAACTCACGACATTGCCGCAGATGGTTTTTATATGCTAGCTCTCAAAGAGAATGAGCAATCGCTTTTTGTTGGTATTAGAAACACTTTTTACCGCATAGCTACAGTTACTGGCGAAGGTCTTTTAGTTATGTTGGCAGGATATTTATCTGCAAAAATTGGAAGTTCGGCTTATGCATGGAGCCTGACTTTCTTTGTTGTATCAGGTTTGTTCTTGGCAATTTTCGCATACCATCATTTTCAATTACCAAAACCAAAAATAGACATACAAAATTCGTTACAAAACTTTGGAGAATTGTTTGTTAGTTTTTTCAAAAAGAGAAATATCGTTGTTGCCTTTCTATTCCTTTTATTTTATCGTTTTGGCGAAGCACAATTGGCAAAGTTAGCAGCACCATTTTTGTTAGATTCTACGGAAGTTGGTGGGCTTGGTGTTTCGACTGAAAATGTAGGATTGATTAAAGGAACGATTGGCGTAATTGCACTTCTTGCTGGTGGTGTTTTGGGAGGAATTGTTGTCGCTAGAGATGGCTTAAACCGTTGGCTTTGGCCAATGGCCTTGATGATGAATTTACCAAATTTGGTTTATGTTTATTTCGCTTACGTTCAGCCACAATCGCTTTGGATTATTGCCTCTGGAGTTGCATTTGAACAGTTTGGTTATGGATTTGGATTTACGGCCTTTATGCTGTATCTAATTTTTATCTCGCAAGGAGAATTCAAAACAGCCCACTATGCTATCGGAACAGGTATTATGGCACTAGGAATGATGTTGCCAGGGATGTTTGCGGGTTATATTCAGGAAGCTGTTGGTTATGCGCCGTTTTTTATTTGGGTTTGTCTTTGTACTATCCCAGGTTTTATCCTACTAAAATTTCTAAAAATAGACAGTGATTTTGGAAAGAAATAAACATCTTGAAAAACAAATTAAAAACGCAATTACTTTTTCGTACATTTGTAGATAAAGAAAAAAAAGAGCATTATGTTGGTAAAAGTTTTCGGTGCTGCAGTTCAAGGAATTTCTGCTACAATAATTTCCATTGAAGTTAACATTTCGCGTGGAATAAAATTTTTTCTTGTTGGACTTCCTGACAATGCCATAAAAGAAAGTCACGAAAGAATCGTATCTGCACTACAACACAACGGAATAAAATTCCCAGGGCAACAAATCGTAATCAATATGGCTCCTGCCGACATAAAAAAAGAGGGAGCAGCATACGATTTACCTCTTGCAATCGGAATCCTAGCAGCAAATGGAAATGTTTCCAAAGAAAAAGCCGAGCAATATCTTATTATGGGAGAGTTGTCTCTTGATGGTTCACTTAAGCCAATAAAAGGAGTTCTTCCTATTGCTATCAAAGCCAGGGAAGAAGGATTCAAAGGTTTTATTTTGCCACAAGAAAATAGCCGTGAAGCTGCAGTAGTAAACAATTTGGAGGTTTACGGAGTTTCTAACATTACCGAAGTTATTGATTTCTTAAACGACAAAATAACACTCGAAAAAACAGAAGTAAATACACGCGAGGAGTTTTTTGCACATATAAATGCATTTGACATCGATTTCTCCGACGTTAGAGGACAGGAAAATGTAAAACGTGCATTGGAAATTGCGGCAAGTGGCGGACATAACGTCATAATGGTGGGACCTCCCGGCGCAGGTAAAACAATGCTAGCAAAGCGTTTACCAACAATTCTTCCACCGTTCACTCTTCACGAGGCGTTAGAAACTACAAAAATTCATTCTGTAGCAGGAAAAATTAACAAAGAAACTTCATTGATGACTCAACGTCCATTTAGGAATCCTCATCATACAATTTCTGACGTAGCACTAGTTGGCGGAGGAGCATATCCTCAACCTGGAGAAATTTCATTGGCACACAATGGAGTCCTTTTTCTCGATGAACTTCCTGAATTCAAACGTACTGTTTTAGAAGTTATGCGCCAACCACTTGAAGATAGAAAGATTACTATATCAAGAGCAAAATCATCAATCGAATATCCAACAAGCGTTATGCTTATTGCTTCGATGAATCCTTGTCCTTGTGGTTACTACAATCATCCCACAAGAGAATGTGTTTGTCATCCAGGGATGGTTCAAAAATACTTAAGTAAAATATCAGGTCCACTACTTGACCGCATTGATATTCACAT
>JAGCIZ010000201.1 GCA_017648235.1 Paludibacteraceae bacterium | reverse complement strand
GCCAATGTACAAGGTATAGAATCGGCTTCGGCTAATGTGTCGGACTTGGGTAGTGCGGTGGTAAAAATAGACCCACAACCTGCCGACGTGGCTTCTCCTTCTTGGAGATGGAGCGAAACAGCTACTCCTGTTACTCCTGACACTGATGCACCTGTTTGTGGAGGAGGCGGTGGAGAAAACATAGCTCCATTGCTTACTACATATTGCTCATCAATGGAAAAAAATACTAACGCTGGTACTGACAGAGGTATTTCAGATATTTCATTGAATGGAAGTTCGGTTACAATCAATGAATATTCGTCAAATGCGAAAGATGCTTATCGTGGAACGAAAAACAATGAAGCTTCTGCTATAGCTGTCACAAAAGGTTCAAGTTATACTTTGACGGTAAATGGTTCTTTGAACTGGCAATATATTTCTTGTTTTGCTGACTGGAATGCAGATGGTGATTTCTCTGATACAAATGAAAGCATTGGTTTGTATCCAAATGATGTTCATGTATTTAATGACACGAATGCTGGTTCACGTACAATAACAATCAATGTTCCTGCAGATGCTGCATCTGCTTACATTCCATTGCGTTTGAAGATGTCATATTGTACTAATAATGCTGAAACTGCTGTAGGCACTTCAGATCCTTGTTCATTAGCCTTAAACAAAGAGCAAATAAATCAAGCTGTTGCAGCAGACGTTGTTCTGAAAGTAAAAGGCGTAGATGCAAATACACGTCCTGCAACTTTGAGTTGTACAATTCCTGGAAATGTAACTCGTACAAATCGTTACCTTACTTCGTTGGCTTTTACAGGAAATCAAGGAGCTTCTCTCTCAAGTGGAACCATACAGCAAGGCAGTACGTCCGAAAAATTGTATCACGATTTGAGAAATACGCATTCGTTGGTAGTAGATCCTGGAGAAACTATTTCGACAACTCCAAATTGGACTGGAGAATGGATGATGGGTTATCTCTATGTGGACTGGAACAACGATGGCGATTTCACCGACAGTGGCGAATATGTTGCTTCTCCTTACAATATCAGAGGGGGAACTTATTACGCATCAGATTGGGCAAAACCAAACAATTTTACCGTTCCAACTACAGCTACACCAGGAGCAACTTATACCATGCGTTACACATTAGATTGGAATTCGAGAGATGGGAATAACGCAGTAGATGAAGGTGTTGATTACCCTTGTGGTCGTACAGCTACTACAGCTTCGGGCAATTTTACGGCTGACAATGGTGGAGTTATGGTCGATTTCGAATTGAAAATAGAAGGAACGTTACCTCCTGCTACAAGTGGCGATGGTTGTGCTTACGTGCATGACTTTGGCTCGGTGGCTGCAGGAAGCGACGTAACCTACGAAATGAACCTTGGTGCAGTTGTCGTTATCGTAAAAGATAGTACGCTTGCAGCTCCATTTACTGCTACAGCAAGTGGAGAAAAACTCATTATCACTTACTCGCCTGAGGCAGTAGGTAGCCACGAGGCAGGTTTCCGCATCTCACTCGATGGTGGCGAAGAGTTCCCAGTATCGCTTACGGGTACGGGAGTGAGATATCCTAACGTAACGTTCCGCATGGGCGAATCGGGTGGTGGAGCACTTTCGCTCGACATGGGCAAAACTACTTTCATCGAAAGTAGAACATTTGCTCCTTACAAAAAAGAATTGCTTACGGCTGTTCCAGTTGGTCCAACGCATATTGTAGGTTGGTACTACAGCACCGATGGCGGAACAAGTTGGACTGATGTAGGTCATGCAAATCCTGATTACACTTATACTGGTGCTGATGATGCTATCGTAGAAGTACGTTTTGACTTCGACGACTTTGAGGGTAATTTTGGTAATTCGCGTTTCACCGACAATAGCAATGTGCCTTTCTATATAAGTGCAATCAGCACAACTAATGGTATTGTAAACGTGAATGCAACTGACGTGTTCACCAATGATAGCGTGAAAGGAGGAAAAGCTCGCTTGCGTTACATGGAAAATCAACGCTTGCAAACGTTGCATAAGAGTCTCAACAAGAGACTGGAGCATGATATTACCGTGACGTTGAAAAAAGCAAATAAAATTCCCGCCGATGCACGCTTGTTGTGCTTTATCGACTACAACATGAACAACTACTTCGACTTTGCTTCTTCGCCTGATGGTTT
>JAGCIZ010000200.1 GCA_017648235.1 Paludibacteraceae bacterium | reverse complement strand
AGTAGCCCATTTTACACTTAAGCCAAGGTCTACCCATTCGTAGCCGTTCTCGGTGCCAGAATCGGAAGAATTGTCTTTATCGCCGTCCTTATCCGCAGAGTCGGTTTTATCCTTATCGTTCTTAAGGTCGTTCAACTCGTTCTTCAAATCTTCTATTTGATTCAACAAATCATCGTTATTCGGATTCTCACACGCCGAAAACCCAAAAGCAAGTGCCACACATAGCACTGCTGCGAAAATTAAATTCTTTTTCATAAAAAATGTTATTTTTTCATCCAATGCAAAAGTAATAAAGATTCTTAACAAAAGAGGAGCATTGCTTTTTTTCGTACCTTTGCGTCTAAATTTTAATTATTATGGCAGACGATAAGAAAATTATATTTTCGATGGTGGGCGTGAGCAAAAAGTTTCCGCCACAAAAACAAGTACTGAAAGACATCTATCTCTCGTTTTTCTACGGAGCAAAAATCGGTATCATTGGGCTAAATGGTTCGGGGAAATCCACTTTGATGAAAATCATTGCAGGAGTAGAAAAATCGTACGAAGGAGAGGTAGTTTTTTCGCCTGGTTACTCCGTTGGCTATTTGGAACAAGAACCAAAATTTGATGAAGAAAAAACGGTAAAAGAGATTGTTCAAGAAGGCGTTCAGGAAACAGTGAACTTACTCAAAGAGTTCGACGAAATCAACGAAAAATTTGCAGAACCCGACGCAGACTTCGACACACTTCTTGCCCGTCAGGCCGAAGTGCAAGAAAGACTCGACCAACTTGACGCTTGGAACTTGGACAACAAACTCGAGCGTGCAATGGATGCTCTGCGTTGTCCGCCAGAGGATTGGGTAGTAAAAAATCTTTCGGGAGGCGAACGCCGCCGAGTAGCTCTCTGCCGACTATTGCTACAAAAACCTGACATTCTATTGCTCGACGAGCCTACAAACCACCTCGACGCCGAAAGCATCGACTGGCTTGAGCAACACTTGCAACAATATGAAGGAGCGGTCATTGCCATTACGCACGACCGCTACTTCCTCGACCACGTAGCTGGTTGGATTTTGGAACTCGACCGTGGCGAAGGCATTCCTTGGGTAGGCAACTACACCTCTTGGCTCGAAGAGAAAACCAAACGCATGGAAATGGAAGAAAAGCAAGCTAGCAAACGTCGCAAAACACTCGAAAGAGAACTCGAGTGGGTGCGCATGGCCCCAAAAGCTCGACAAGCAAAAGGAAAAGCACGTTTGAACGCTTACGACCAACTGATGAACGAAGACCAAAAAGTGCGTGAAGAGAAGTTGGAAATCTTTATCCCTAATGGTCCACGCTTGGGCAACAAGGTGATAAACTCACTAAACGTAGCAAAGGCATTTGGCGAAAAATTATTGTTTGAAAATCTGAATTTCACTCTTCCGCCCAATGGCATTGTAGGTATTATTGGTCCTAACGGAGCCGGCAAAACAACGCTTTTCCGCCTCATAATGGGTATAGAAAGTGTAGACAAAGGAACTTTCGAAGTTGGCGAAACTGTAAAAATCGGTTATGTTGATCAGACGCATAAAGACATTGATCCTCAAAAAACTGTGTTCCAAGTGGTTTCAGGTGGGACGGAATTTATTAGAGTTGCAGGACGAGAAGTAAATGCTCGTGCCTATTTAGCACGATTCAATTTTACAGGGGCCGATCAAGAGAAACTTTGTGGAGTGCTTTCAGGCGGAGAAAGAAATCGTTTACACCTAGCACTCACACTTAAATCGGAAGCCAACGTGTTACTACTCGATGAGCCAACCAACGACATAGACGTTAACACATTGAGAGCACTCGAAGAAGGGTTGGAAAACTTTGCCGGTTGCGCCGTTGTCATTTCGCACGACAGATGGTTCCTCGATCGTATTTGTACGCACATTCTTGCCTTTGAAGGAGATTCCGAAGTATTCTTCTTTCAGGGTTCTTACTCGGAATATGAAGAGAACAAAAAAATGCGATTGGGCGATGTTACTCCTAAAAAGATTCGCTACAAAAAACTTATGGAGTAGCGTACATTTCGGTTTTTGCCGAGTAAAAGTAAAAAGTCTCCCTTTACAAGGAGACTTTTTTTATTTTGATATTTTGTCACTTAAGGTTATCGGATAATAATCTGCCCAAGAAGTTTTGTAAGTTCCCGTTGCAAGTTAGAAAGTTGGTTAAACTCCACCAAAAGCGAAATCGAATCAGGGTTATTTTTCATTTCTAAACGAATTTCCTTAATTCTTTCCGCAACAATGTTCTTTTTATACTCCATCAAACTTTTATAAACAGAATCAAAGAGCCAATTTTCAAAACTAAATTCTCGTTCCTTTGTTTCTGCTTTTTTTCTTTCTTGGAGCACTTTTTTTTCTTCCTCCGAAAGGTCCTTATTTTCGAGTTGCAAATCCAAAATACTTTGAGTAAAACGCTTGCTTACCTCATATTTATCCGTCATTAATTCGGCTGCAAGTTGAGCTATTTTGGTGTTTTGATGATTCACAAAATAACGAGAAAAAACAACCTCATCAAAAGAATTCATATTCATTAATTCGTCTAAAAACAGCTGATGAAGAGGATTTCTGAAAGTAATATTATCAGTTTTTAGTTCGTTCTGAATATAATCTGCAATTGTCAAAGTCTGCTCCGAAGAGTGATATTTTCGTTCTCCATAACGCACCAAAAAATAGAGAATCGAGAGTTCCTGTTTCTCAAAAGCATTTGTCAAAGCGGACGAATACGTTGTCGGTTTCTTCTCAGTTTTTTCAACCGTTTGCGTATTGTTTTTCGTGTCGTAAGATTGACGTTTTTTCTTATTGATTTCGCTATACAAGTTTTCTTCCCTAACATCCAACAAGCGTGCGCACTCTTTTACATATTCTCCTAACAAGATTTTGTTGTTTATCAATGAAATACTTTGCACCATTTCATTAACCACCTCAACTTTCTTCAAAGGATCTGCAATTGTAGATTTATCGCGCATCAATAGCGACGCCTTAAAATGGATAAAATCTTTCTGATTCTTATCAATAAAATCAATTACTTCATCGGCATTGTGCGATTGTGCATAAGAATCGGGGTCTTCGCCATCGGGCAACTGTAGCATTTTCACATTCATACCAGCTTCCAATAACAAATCAATGGCACGGAAAGAGGCCTT
>JAGCIZ010000199.1 GCA_017648235.1 Paludibacteraceae bacterium | reverse complement strand
ATGAGAATTGAAGTTGAGAGTGGAATAAATGGTTGCCTAATTGTAAAAGATTCATACAATCAGGATTTGAAGTCATTGACAAACCATTCTTTGGCGTTTTTAGAACAACAAATTGATGAAAAAATGCCACGAACATTGATTCTTTATGCAGATAACCAGAATTGCAACGCAGAAATTCCAACATTGGTATCTGAAGTACAGAGTGCTTTTGAAAGAAAACAACTTCATCGTATTGTTCTAATTGGAGAATGTTTGGCTCAATATTCATATCAATTTCCTGAAAGAGATCGACTTGTTTTTTCTGATATAAATCTTTTTTTGACCTCTAATTTCTTTGAAAAGATTCAAAATGAGGCTATTTTGCTAAAAATAGCTTCTGAAAAAGAGGAAAAATTGGTTTTACAAAGATTGCGACTTCTTGTTCACGATACTGTATTGGAAACAAATTTTGATGCACTCAAATACAACATTAATCATTTTAGGAAAAAATTGCAACCAGAAACAAAACTAATGTGCATGGTTAAAGCTTCTGCTTACGGAAGTGGCTCTATTGAGGTATCTAGAGCTTTGCAATATTGGGGTTGCGATTATTTAGCTGTGGCTTTTGCTCACGAAGGGGTTGAACTCCGACAAGCAGGAATTGATATTCCTATCATGGTTTTGGATCCATGTGTCGATGTTTTGGGTCGAATGATAGAAAATAAACTTGAACCTGAAATCTTTTCGTTCAGTATGTTACAAACAATGCTACAAGAAGCTGAGCAAAGAAATTTGAAGGACTACCCTATTCATTTGAAAATCGATAGTGGAATGCATCGTGCTGGTTTTGAGTTAGATGATTTAGATGAAGTATTAGAAATGCTTCAGCAGCAATCGTATTTAAAGGTGGTTTCGGTTTTTTCTCACTTGGTTGGAGCCGACGATTCGCAGTTCGATTCATTTACTCAGTGGCAAATAGATTATTTTTCTACGTGTGCAAAAAAAATTGTATCTGCGTTTCCTCATAAAGTTTTATGTCATATTCTTAATTCGTCTGGTTCTCAACGTTTTACAGAAAATCATTTTGACATGATACGTTTGGGAATTGGACTTTGGGGAATAAGTTTTTCAGAAAAAGATGTTTTGCAAAATGTTTGTACTTTGAAAACAAAAGTTTCTCAAATCAAGTATGTAGACAAATCGGAAACGGTGGGTTATAGTAGAAAAGGTGTTTTGACTCAAAATTCAAAAATTGCTCTTTTGCCACTTGGTTATGCCGATGGTATTGATCGTAGGCTTGGAAATGGGGCTTGGAATGTTCTCATTGGCGAACAATCTTTTCCTATAATTGGGAATGTTTGTATGGATTTGATGATGGTAGATGTTACAGGTTCTAACGTGAAAGAAGGAGATGAAGTTACTATTTTTGGCGATAAACAAACTATAGCCGATATGTCAGCTGTATTAGGGACTATTCCTTACGAAGTTCTTACATCAATTGCTCCTCGTGTTAGAAGAGTTTATTTTTGCAAGTAAATGTAGATGGTTTTTTGTTGTAAATCATACTTATATTAATTTTGCAATCGTTATTTTTCTCCAGTGATTAATAACGAAATAGCAAAAAATAAAAAGAAATGGAAATAATCAAAACTCAAGTAGCTTTACGAAATATCGTTACTGCGTTAAAAAATGAGGGAAAAACCGTAGGACTTGTTCCTACAATGGGAGCTTTACATAATGGTCATTTACAGCTTGTTAAACGTTGTGTTAAAGAAAATGATGTATGCATTGTGAGCATTTTTGTAAACCCAACACAATTCAATGACAAAAACGATTTAGCAAAATATCCGCGTACACTCGAAGCTGATGCAAAAATGCTAGAAGAAAATAATTGCTATGCTATTTTTGCTCCAGAGGTTGATGATATTTATGATAATAGCGAATTGAATTCCACGTTTGAATTTGATTTTAATGGTTTAGACGAAGTGATGGAAGGTAAATTTCGTCCAGGACATTTTAATGGAGTTGTTCAGATTGTTGGCAAACTATTTGAACTTTCAACACCAGACAAAGCTTATTTTGGAGAAAAAGATTTTCAACAATTGGCCATTATCCGTCACATGGTTGCAACAAAAAAATATCCTATTGAGATTATTGGTTGTCCAATTGTGCGTGAAGAAACTGGATTGGCTCTTAGCAGTCGCAATATGCTTTTAAGTGCCAACGAAAAAGATATTGCAACATATATCTACAAAACTTTGAAAGAAAGCGTTGATTTTCAACAAACAAAAAACGTTGCAGAAACAATAGATTGGGTTGTGTCGAAAATTAATAAGACAGAAGAACTTCGTGTAGAATATTTTGAAATTGTAAATGGAAACACGCTTCAATCTGTAAAGGATTGGAACGATGCAAATTATATAGTTGGCTGTGTTACAGTTTTTTGTGGTGCAGTTCGTTTAATTGATAACATTCAATACAAATAAAATGTACGTAGAAATCTTAAAATCGAAAATTCATAGAGTTACTGTTACTGATGCAAATTTGAATTACATTGGTAGCATTACTATCGACGAGGACTTGATAAATGCAGCAAACATTTTGCCTAACGAAAAGGTTTTCATCGTAAACAACAACAATGGTGCTCGCTTTGAAACTTACGTGATTAAAGGCAAAAAAGGTTCTGGAGAAATCTGTCTTAATGGCGCTGCAGCACGTTTAGTACAACCAGGCGATATCATTATTATTTTGGCATACGCATGGATGGATTCGGAAGAAGCAAAAACATTTGAGCCAAAAATTATTTTCCCAGATACCGAAACAAACAAACTAAAATAAACCGTTTATGAAAGGTATAATTCTCGCAGGAGGAAGTGCAACAAGACTTTATCCATTGTCAAAAGCTATTTCGAAGCAAATCATGCCGGTTTACGATAAACCAATGATTTACTACCCTCTTTCAACCTTGATGTTGGCAGGAATAAGAGAAATTTTGATCATTTCTACTCCTCGTGATTTACCTATGTTTCAAGAATTGCTTGGCTCTGGCGAACAACTTGGAATGCATTTTGAATACAAAGTACAAGAAACACCTAATGGTTTAGCACAAGCATTTGTACTAGGTGCTGATTTTCTTGCAGGAGAAAAAGGTTGCCTTATTCTTGGCGATAATTTATTTTACGGACAAGGCTTTTCT